>DRLZ01000266.1 GCA_011322755.1 Crenotrichaceae bacterium | reverse complement strand
GAGCACTTCAAAGCGAATCTCCTGTTTACGACCGTCAACTTTTTCAAGTGCAGACATGTCAGTCTGATCATGTCCACAGACATCGACAGTGTAATGCGTAAAGACATGATCGAGATCCTGATCCAGCAGCCAGTCAACAATAACAGTCTCCAGAACTTTAGGGACATCAAGTATGAGTAAGCAGTTGAAATTCTGGTTCATGACGGTGTTACGCCGAAACGTCGATAGAGGATGGGTAGGACAACCAGTGTCAACATGGTTGAAGTGACAAGACCGCCAACCACGACGACAGCTAGTGGTTTTTGTATTTCAGAACCAGGGCCGGTTGCAAACAGCAAGGGAATCAACCCGGCTATTGCCATGGTTGCTGTCATTAGCACTGGACGCAAACGTCGCATCGAGCCTTGAATAACAACATCTTCAATTCGCATCCCGGTAACCCGTAACTGATTAAAATGGGTGACCATCACCACACCATTCAAAACGGCGATACCAAGTAAGGCGATGAAGCCGACTGACGCTGATACCGAAAGGTATTCTCCAGACAACCACAAGCCAACAATCCCGCCGATCATCGCCAGTGGCACATTAGTCAGAATCAGAATTGCTTGTCGGCTAGAACCAAACGTTGCGTTGAGCAGCAGGAAAATCAGACCAATTGATACCGGAACAACAATCGTCAGTCTGGCTGCTGCGCGTTGCTGATTTTCAAATTGTCCGCCCCAGGTCATGTAATAGCCTCTGGGTAGATTAACCTGATCTGTAACACGTTGTTTTGCCTGATCGACGAAGCCGACCAGATCACGTCCGCTTACATTCGTTTGCACCACAGAAAAACGCTGTCCGCGTTCACGTTTAATTGACACAACACCTTCAACTTCCTCGAGGTGCACAATTTGATCAAGTGTAATATTGGCGCCAGTTTCAGTGCTGATTTTAATTTCTGACAATGCTGTCTGGTTTATATCACCACGTAGAATCAATGGTGTGCGCTGGATGCCTTCCTGAACAATGCCTAGCGTCAGACCTGCATAACGAGAGTGTAATAAAGTTTCAATGGCATCAACATCAATGCCCAAGCGTCCTGCATGGTAACGATCGATGACCACGCGTTGATACTGCATCCCTTCATTTTCACGGGTAAACACATCCGTCGCACCCTGCATTCCGGAAACAACATCAGCCACTGTGGATGCTAACTGATTGAGCATACCAAGTTCAGGACCAAATATTTTAATTGCCACATCACCACGGGAGCCGGTTAGCATTTCCCCGACACGCATTTCGATTGGCTGGGTAAAACTATAGGCAACGCCTGGTAATTGATCCAGTACAGCCCTGATTTTGTCGAGTAGTTCTTGCTTATCAGAAACTTGCCACTGGTCTCTAGGCTTAAGTACAAGAAAGTTATCAGTTTCATTCAGACTCATCGGATCCAGCCCGATTTCATCCGAGCCTGTGCGGGAAATGATATCAATCACTTCCGGTATCTGATCGAGGATGGCTTTTTGTACTGCAAGATCCAGTGCCACAGACTGTTGCAGAGTAATTGAAGGGAGTTTTTCAGTCTGAACAACAATGTCTCCTTCGTCCATGGTTGGCAAAAATGTACTGCCGATACGTGTAAAAATAAACATGGCGATGATGAACAGAAAAACACTCAGGAGTATCACCGTGCGACTGTTATCAAGACACCAACGCAGAATCGGCTGATACAAATGAAGTAATTGACGGATTAACCACGGTTGTTGTTCATCAACCTGTTTGATCAGAAATGATGCAATCACTGGAATTACGGTTAACGACAGCAATAACGCAGCCGCAAGTGCGAAAACTATGGTAAATGCGACAGGAGAAAATAATTTTCCTTCAAGTCCTTCAAGTGTCAGCAACGGTAAAAACACAATGATAATAATGATGATGCCGGAAGTAATTGGCACGCCAATCTCACTGACTGCACGGTAGATGATATGCAGCTGCGGCAACTTTTGCTTGCCAGCGCTTTCAGCTAACTGGGTCTGAATGTTCTCAACCACAACTACAGCAGAATCAACCAGCATCCCGATTGCGATTGCCAATCCACCAAGGCTCATTAAATTGGCAGAAAGCTCAAACTGTTGCATCAACAAAAAAGTACTCAGCGCCGAGAGCGGCAAGATAAAGGCAACGGTTATTGACGCACGGATATTGCCGAGAAACACCAGTAATAATCCCAGTACCAATATCACCGCTATTAACAACGCTTCGACCACGGTATACAATGCGCGATTGACGAGATCGCCACGGCTATAAAATACCTTGACATTGAGTCCTTCAGGTAGTGCTGGCTTTAATTCATCCAGCTTGTCTTGCAAATCCACCACTAATTGACGTGCGTTTGCTCCTCTCAAGCTTAACACCAGCCCTTCAACTGCTTCTGCCTGACCGTTTTTACTCAGCGCACCATACCGACTTAAGGCACCAATTCTAAGCTTTGCGACATCAGCCATACTCACGGGAATACCATTCACATTAGCGACAATAATGTTGCGGATATCATCCAGTGTCTGAATTCGGCCCTCTGCTCTAACCAGTAAAGTTTCTTCACCTCGGTCAATACGTCCCGCTCCATCGTTGCGGTTATTGTTTTCCAGAGCAGTGATGATATCCTGCAAGGTGATATTGCGCGCACTCAACGCAGCATAATCCGGAATCACCTCAAAACTGCGTACCAGCCCGCCTAACGCATTCACATCGGCAACACCGGGAACTGTACGCAATGCAGGACGGATAATCCAGTCCAGCGCATTGCGTCTTTGCATGAGTGATAATGTGTCACTCTCGACTGTGAACATAAACATCTCGCCCAGCGGTGTTGTTAAAGGTGCGATTCCACCATCAATGCCATCGGGCAAATCACCCCAGACTGTATTCAAGCGTTCAGCAACCTGTTGGCGCGCCCAGTAAATATCGGTGCCTTCTTCAAAATCCAGGGTGATATCCATGAGTGCATATTTGGCAATGGAGCGTAGCATTTTCTGCTTTGGAATACCCAGCAGCTCAACTTCAAGCGGAGCGGTTATTCTGGATTCAACCTCTTGCGGAGTCATTCCTGGCGCTTTTATGATAATTTTCACCTGGGTTGGCGAAATATCCGGAAAAGCATCAACCGGCAAGCTGTGCTGTGCAAAATAACCAGCGACAATCAGCAACAGCGTCAACAATATGATCAACAAGCGTTGACTGAGCGCCCAGCGGGTTAATTCAGCAATCAATGATTATCTCCGGTACTCTCTTCTATGGTTTGCCAAACTGCTTTAAGTGCAGCAACTCCTTTTACGGCAATGTATTCATCAGCAGATAATCCAGACTTAACCAGAGCGAATGCCTGACCAGAATTTGCTAGTTTTACACGGCGTGCTTCAAATCCATTCTCAATACTGACAAACACATAGGTTTGGCCATTCTGTCTGACCACAGCTGATATTGGCAATTGATATTGAGGTGTTGTGGTCGCTCTGACAAAAACCACATTCACCAGCTGATCAACCCGGACATCAGGTGGTGGCTGATGAATCAATGCGCGAACCAGAACAGTCTGATTCTCAGCATCAACTTTTCGACTTCGCAAAATAATGCGCGCAGAAACATCACTGTCCTGTATTTCAACATGATCGGCATTTTTTACAGAAGCAATGTGTTGTACTGGCACAGGAATTTCCAGCCAGAGGGATGATAAATCAGCCAGATGAAACAATGGCGTCATTATCTCAACACGCTGACCAGGGACAACCAGACGCTGCATAATAACACCCTCACCTGGAGCAAACACATTCAGTGATTGATTTAACCTGTGATGAATCCTGAGGCTGTTTATTTGCTTCTTGCTTAACCCTGCCAGAGACAATAATGACTGTTTCTCACTTACAACCGACTGAGCAAGTTGTACAGCACTTTTAAGTTCCAGCCAGCGCCGTTCGGAAATAACGCCTTCTTCCCAAAGAGCTTGCAAGCGCTGTTGCTGATTTTGTGCGAGTTTCAATTGAGTATGCGCTTCTAAAAAAGCTTGTTGCAAGCCCAACAGCTCAGGGCTGGACATCGCTAACAAGCGCTGCTGATGAACAACAGAATCGCCCTCCCCGACAAACACTTGTCTCACAATTCCTGCCTGTGCCGCGCTGACAATATAGGTCTGGTCAGGAGGAACAACAACCCGTGCAGGCAAATTGAGATACGTCGATTGGTTGCTGACAGCAACTTGTTCTGTACGAATGCCCAATCGTTGTTGTTGTTCAGCTGATAGATTGATAATGTCCGCATAAAGCGTATGACTAAACAGTCCAACAACAGCCACAGTGATGAAAAAATAACGATACAAAAATTGCATAATTCAGTTTACTTGTATGATGGTGTGGATTATTTTCAGCAGCGACGAAGACAACCTTGGTTCAATTTCTGGTTATGTTACAATCTCTGGTTATGTTAATGGGTGTACTGAACAGTGAATCAAGGTAATACACCAACTGCCTGGTTATAGCGGGCAATCCCACGTTGCAGTGAAATTTCAGCCTCATGAACTTCCAGATTAATTGTTTCACTGTCTTTCTGAATACGTATCAAATCAAGTAATCGAATTTCACCTGCCTGAAAAGCCTTTTCGCTCATTTGAAGATATTTCCGGGCGATTGTATTTCGTTGTCGAGCAATATCCAGCCTGACTCGATCCACACCGATACCATGTTCAGCTTCATGCAAGTCATGTTGCAAGTCCCTGCGCTTCTGCTCAAGCAAGCTCATTGTTTCTACAAGTTGTCGATTCGCTGCGGCAACCTTTGGTGCAGTAAATACAGCGCCGCCAAATGGGACTGAAATACCAAGATTCAAACGGTTGCTGGTATCAGTGTGACGATCATCACGCTCATGTGTGGTTCCAAAGTTAATTGATGGTTGCGCGAGCCCTGATTTTTTAACCCAGTTAACTTTTGCCTGAGCGCGTTTCACTTCAGCAACCAGGTACTCAATCGCAGGATGATTATCCATGATTGTTGTTCGTTGACTTTG
>DRLZ01000265.1 GCA_011322755.1 Crenotrichaceae bacterium | reverse complement strand
TAGTGTCCTATACGGCTAGGGTGTGGTGGGCACCCAGCCTTACAACACGACTAATGAAGTTAATTATTGCTCTAAATTTGGTTGATTTTTAAAAACTGGTCTAGACTTAAGTTTTATATTGAGAGAAAAACAGGTAAGTAAATGATGAATATGCGGCAATTAATAAAGAGTCTCACATGTCTGGCTGGTAGTGGCTTAATCACTATCATGGCGATGAATACTGCAGTGGCATCGAATGTATTTGTGAATGGTAATCTTATTTCCGAATGTGAAGATAGCAAGGTAACATTTTCGTTTAATGGAGATTTAGACGTCACATGTGACAGTGATAATCCAAATCCAAATCCAAATCCAAATCCAAATCCGAATCCAAATCCAAATCCGATAACTCCAGGTACGCCACCGCAACCTGCGTCAGTATGTCCAAAACCAGAAGCCGGTTTAGAGTTCCTTCAACAAATCGATATTCTGGCAGAGAAAAGATTCAAGGGAAAATTCATAATCAGAGAGCCAGGTACAATTTTAACTATACCGTATCGTTCTGGTAATACAGGCGAAGTTATGCGATGGGCAACGGAAGCTGGAAATGCTGGTGAAGCTTTTTTCCATACCATGATTATTAGTGAATGTCCTGGTGTTTTTAGTCCAGATAAAGACGTCCTAGATGGATCAAAGAAAGCTTGTGTTGTATCTGGTAGGGCTATTTTGTCAGAGACTGTTGTTGGTGATGCAAATGTCGAGGGTAAGAAGTATCTGGGTCGTTTTCAATGCTTTCTTGAGCCTAACAAGCAATACTATGCAACTCTATATCAACTCGATGCATGGAATCCAGCGACTCGGTCTTATGATCTTGAGCCTCCACGAAATACTTGCCAGGGTAATGTTGATTGTGGGTTAAGAGTTGAAGTCAAGAAAGTACAGCAGTTATAAATTAGCAGTCATATATTATTGATTTTTTATGTAACTTATTTATTTAGAAGGTGTTGTTTGTGTACTTAGGTACTTAAGATTGCATGTGAATCAGTAATTTTAATCTTATTAAATGCCAGCTCTTAAGCTGGCATTTTTTTTGAGTAAGTAGATATTTTTAATAAATCTTTGTGTTGTTTTCCCAATTTCAACAAAATTTGTCTATCTTTAAGTAAGATGTCTGTAGTGCATTGTATGAATTACACAGACGGCAAAATAATATGGAGTAAGAAATGACAAGTTATCTGGTTGATTTCAAACATATCTGTTTGATCATTTGCCTCACTTTAATCAGCATGGGCGCAGTCAACGCATCAACAACGGATGGTGCATGGTTAATTGAGAACCAATTGACTGATGAAGTTGGTAATCAAATTGTCACAGGTGATAAGCGTATTGTTTTTTTTGACGAAGTCAATGGTTTGCTTTATCAAAACTCAAGAGAGGCTGCACCTGGCTCAGTTCTGGAGCAAGTGACATTTAACCAACAATCTGAAACGAGTTATCGATTACCATCCGCATTGCCAGTTTATGTGTATGCGACGATTCGTGTTTTTCAGCAACTAACGCTTGATTTTGTTTCAAGTACTGTCGAGTTATCAGGCGCGGCAAAACTTGGCAGACGGGTTTTTACTTACAACGGTACAGGTGTAAAAATAACACCGCAAACACTTAATATTGAAAATGAGATCGCAACCGTTGCGGATTTGTCCTTTAAACGTTCGGGTATTCCATTAATTTACTCTGTCCAAGTTGATTCCCAGCAAACCCTGAAAGTGCACACGAAAGATATTGCCGAACCAGGCAGTAGAAATAGTGGTGCAAAAAGAAGTGTGAGATTGACCGTTGTGAGAGGGCATAACGTCTTTACAGAACGCTCTATTGATGGAAGTAAATTTGAGCAGGAAGTCGTTGTGACTGAGCCAGAATCAGGTGAATGGTTGATTATGCTCGATAGTGAGACGAGTTTTGATCAGGTTGACCTTGTGGTGGAGCTTGGTGATAACGTAATTGTTGTAAATCCGACAGATCCTGTAGATCCAACAGATCCAACAGATCCAACAGATCCTGTAGATCCAACAAACCCGTCGACACCATCAGATCCATCAGATCCAAACGCCCCGTCAGATCCAGCTAATCCCACAGATCCAATAGACCAGCCAAATCCTGCTGATCCAACAGATCCTGCGGATATAGAGATCATTAAACCACATGTCGGTTGGTGGTGGAATCCAGCTGAAAGTGGGCGTGGATTTTCAGTTGAGTTTCAAGATGAAAAAGATGAAAAAGGTGTAGGTCAAAACAATGCCGTCTTTTTTGGGGCTTATCTCTACAATGAAGTGGGGATACCAGTTTGGCACACAACTTTACTTGAGCCTGTAGAAAACGCACCGAATCAATATGAGGGAGATCTTCTGGATTTCAGAAATGGATCAACTTTGTTATCCAGTCGTTATTTTCAACCTCGTCTGGTGGGCGATTCCGGTAAAGTGATCATCACTGTTACTGATGAAAGTCACATCGAACTCGACTGGCCTGGTGATAATTCCGTGATTGAACCATTTATATTTTCAACAGATAACGGGCAACAAGATCTGGAGGATGGCTGGTGGTGGAATCCGTTCACACCTGGACAAGGGTATTTTATGGAACAACAAGGTGATGTTGTCTATTTTGTGTCTTATCTTTATAACGAGAGTGGAGATGCGGTTTGGTATGCTGCCTTTTTGACTAGTACCCAAAGCGGAAAAAAGAGTGTAGCTGAATACACTGGCCAGTTGGTTAGTTACGCAGATGGCCAGACACTGACAGGTGGTTATAAAGCACCGTTGCCGCCAGAAACTATTGGTTTTGTGACAATTGTTTTTCAGTCAGACAATAGTGCTGTTATTGACTGGCCTGGCGGAAAACAGGCTTTACAGCGTTTTTATTTTAGAAAGTAGTCAAGTTAGTCTAGATAGAACAAACATGGACTGGATGTCTTAAATCGTAATCTATTAGCAATAAAGAATAAGTGAATGAGTAAAATTTTCTCGACTCGTGTAGTCTATCCCCGCTTAGTGATTTTGAGTACCCTGCGTAGTCAGGCTTTTATTTTCGCAATTTGTTTTTTGTTGTCAAATCATGTGGTTGCGATCCCTGTTGTTGATATTCATGATCGAGCCGCTGTACAACTGCTATATAACGATGTTTACCAAGCGTCAATTGGCATTAACTCTCAATGGTCTGGGGATGTCAAAAATTGTGATGCAGGTAATACATCTGTTGCGTATAAAAATGCAGTATTGCAGCGAATTAACTATTTTCGATCAATGTCAGGGGTTGATGCAAATATCCAGTTTAATGCCGACTTCAACAGTAAAGCTCAGGCAGCCGCATTAATGATGTCGGCAAACAGCAATCTTAATCATCATCCTCCTGTTTCTTGGGATTGTTATAGTGCAGATGGTGCAGAAGCGGCTGGAATATCCAATCTTGGCTTGGGAACACATGGCTATCAAGCAATTACTCTGTTGATGGAGGATCATGGAGCAGAAAACACGTTGGTTGGTCATCGAAGCTGGATTTATTATCCTCAAACTCAAACAATGGGTACGGGTGATGTTGATTCTTCTGTATTTGGTGTACGCCCAGCACATGCAACTATCGTTCAGGATGAAAATGTTTTTTCTACTCGCCCTGTTACGCGTGATGGCTTTGTAAGCTGGCCTCCGCCAGGTTATGTCCCTTTTCAATTGGTGTTTAAGCGCTGGTCATTATCCTATGCTAATGCTGATTTTTCCAATACAACAATCGAGATGGTTGATTCTAAGGGAAGTGTGATTAATGCTAATATCATTGATCGCTCTGCTCCACCAATACGTGGCAGGCTAACAGCACCGGAAAATACAATTGTCTGGGAGCCATCTGTGAATCCAGAAGTTGCAAGAGGAAATTCAGATATTGAGTATCTTGTGACTGTTGATAATGTATTGCTGGATGGCGTGCCTACAACATTTGAATATACTGTAACAGCATTCGATCCATCAATTATCGTTGATCCAGTAGACCCAGTAGACCCAGTAGACCCAGTAGACCCAGTAGACCCAGTAGACCCAGTAGACCC
>DRLZ01000264.1 GCA_011322755.1 Crenotrichaceae bacterium | reverse complement strand
TATTGACCATGATCACTCTCGTTGGGTAGGTTATCTCATACAAGGTATATTATGATGCTGATGATTTTCCATTATTTTTATGGTGAAAGTGTAATGATCGTCTAACCCGTGTCAGAAAACGTCGGTACCTTGGGGTAGCGCGATCGAGGCGGCGATATGTAAGCAGTTTAAGCGCATCCTCGATAAACACCCAGAACAGACAGTAAGCCCAGATCAAACCGATATATTCCCAGCAAATTGGTGTCACAAACCAGCCAAAATGAGCGATCAGCACAGCGATAACCTGGGTTCCAATGATTGCACAGAGTAGTAGTGCAGCAGGATATGGCTTACTAAGAAAAAAATGCCGGGTGCGGGCAACAAACAGGGTTAAATGTCCGGCAATCGCCAGTTTCAGAAAGATAATCGTTTGCAGTTCGCCGATACTCACCTGAAAATAATTTCTGGCAATAATCATTAACAAAAAAGTTTCAATGACGCCTACAGTGCCTAATACTGTTGCAAGCGTCAATACCCGTCGCATATTCCAGCGCACAGGGTGAGTTGCCAGATGGGTATTATCCTTGGCGATGGTCAGAATCGGTAAATCATTGAGCAATGCCAGCAAGATAATCATGATTGCTGTAATCGGGTAGATGTTATAAATCAGCATTGCCAGCACCATAAACAGCATGATGCGAATGGTTTCGGTAATGCGGTAGATGGCATACGCATTCATGCGTTCAAAAATACGCCGGGCTTCTTCAAGCGCGCGGGTAATGACAATTAATCCCGGTGCAGTCAGCACCAGATCAGCTGCCGCTCTGGCGGCATCGGTTGCACCTGACACGGCGATCCCAATATCAGCCTGCTTTAAGGCAGGAGCATCATTAACGCCATCGCCCGTCATGCCAACCAGATGATCTCTGGCTTGTAATTCCTTGACCAACCAATACTTGTGCTCTGGAAAAACCTGGGCAAAACCTTCAGCCCGTTCAGCACTGCGAGCCACTTCGAATAGAACATCTTCTTTATCCCTAGCACGGAGGATTTGATCGGCCAGCAAAATATTTTCTCCCAAACCCAGTTCTCTGGCGGTTTGTTTGGCAATGGCGATATTGTCACCGGTAACCATCTTGATATCCACGCCATGTTCGATTAGCTCCTGAATAGTTTGTTTTGCATCTTCACGGGGTGGGTCAAAGAGAGACAAGATACCCAGAAATTGCCATTGATCATTCTCATCAGTATGGGCGACTCCCAATGCACGGTAGCCTTTGACAGCAAACTCGTTAACCACTTTTTCGGCACGTTCCCGCAGGCTCTGATCAGGGTCACACAAATCCAGTACCACTTGTGGAGCGCCTTTACTCACTTTAAACCGTGAACCATCGGCTGTTTTGATCAGCGCTTCTGTGCGTTTGATGATCGGATCAAATGGAACAAACTTTTCCTGGGTATAGGCGGCCAGAATATTTTGATCACCGATATTGTGCAGAATAGCGCTGTCAATTGCATCCGGGTGTTCAAGCTGGGATGCCAGCGCAGCCATGGCAATCACGGTTTTCTCATCCGCGTTATTAAAGACTACTGTATCACCCAGTGTCAGTTTATTCTGGGTCAGCGTGCCAGTCTTGTCTGTGCATAACACATCCATGCCGGCAAGCTCTTCGATTGATTCCAGGCGCGACACAATGGCTTTCATTTTAGCCAGACTGGCAGCGCCGACTGCCATGGTGACTGAAAGCACGGCAGGCATGGCAACCGGAATGGAGGCAACCGTTAATATCAGCGCAAACTGAACCAGCTCCATCACCGGCAAATGGCGTTCCAGTCCGACCAGAATCAGAATTGAGACCAACGCCAGACTGAGGAAAATCAGATAATCTCCAATTGATAACACTGCTTTTTGAAAGTGTGAAACAGTTTTCGCCGAACTAACCAGTTTGGCGGTTTTGCCGAAATAAGTGTGGGCGCCTGTTGCAGTAACAACACCGATCATCTCACCTTGTTTAGCGATGGAGCTGGAGTAAATTAAATCACCTGCGCGTTTATCAACCGGCAACGATTCTCCGGTTAATGCTGACTGGTCAATACTCAGGTAATCACCGCTAACCAAAACAATGTCAGCAGGCGCCACGTCGCCCAGACGAATTTGTACAATATCACCTGGAACCAGCTCCCTGGCATCAATCTCCTGCCATTGGTCATCCCGACGCACGCGTGCTTTTAATGCCAGTTGCTTTTTTAACTGTTCAATGGCATTGTCGGCCTGATATTCCTGCCAAAAACCAACCACCGCATTAAAAACCAGCATGACCAGAATAATAATCAGATCAGCAGTATGATGGACCAGTGCAGATAAAATGGCTGCAATCTCAATCATCCAGGCAATCGGCCCCCAGAAATAAGACAGAAACTTCAGTAACGGATTGGTGCGCTTTTCCTGAATGGCATTCGAACCATAAAATTCAAGTCTAGCCTCTGCTTCCTGCTCAGAAAGACCGTCTAAACCAGTTTTCAGGTAGTTTAAAAGCGCCTCTGCTTCCAGTGAGCCAATCTTGTCGGCATCCAGTAGTGGAGGGAAAGATGATTGTTGCTTTTTCATGCATATTGTCCTGAATTGATCCTCTGACACTTGTTAAAAAACGACAGATATCGGCTGGGCTACAGCCACTCTTCAAGATTGTATTGTTGATGCAAGTCTGGAATTTCAACCCGTGTATTGTGCAGTTTCCTGGCAAAAACCGGCATCACATCCTTGTCTCCATGAACCAGAAAAGTGGTTTTCGGATCACCTGTTTTGTTATGCCAGGCGAGCAGTTGAGATTGATCGGCATGCGCTGAAAAACCGCCAATAGTATGTACAGACGCTTGCACTGGAATCTCTTCACCATAAATCTTCACAGATCGTGCACCATCGACAATTCTGCGAGCCAATGTTCCATGGGCTGCATAACCAACGAAAATAACTGTGCTGCGTTGATTCCAGAGATTATGTTTCAAATGATGTCTGACCCTGCCACCGGTACACATTCCTGAGCCAGCGATAATCACAGCGCCACCGGTAATCCTGTTAATTGCCATTGACTCGGCGGTTTCGCGGGTAAACTGTAATCCGGGGAAAGATAACGGATCATCACCTGACTGAAACAGTTGATGGGTTTCCTGGTCAAAACATTCAGGATGGCGCTGGAATATCCGGGTCGCCGAAATCGCCATGGGTGAATCCAGAAAAACCGGCAGATACTGTGGCAGTTTATCCTGCTCCATGCCTTCACGAATGTAGTAAAGCAACTCCTGGGCTCTTTCCAGAGCAAAGCTGGGAATAACGATATTGCCGCCTCGGCGGATGGTGGTATTGATTGCAGTATAAAATTCATCCAGAGTTGGATTCAGTGTCTTGTGCAGCCTGTCACCATAGGTGGTCTCCATAATGACAATATCTGCATGAGGCGGTGTCGCCGGATTTTTGATAATCGCGCGTCCACCATAGCCCAGATCACCGGAAAATACGATTGTATGCGTCTTTCCCTTGTCTTCTATTTCAAGAACAACAGAAGCCGACCCCAGGATATGACCAGCGTTGATGAATGTCGCCTTGATTCCCGGTGTAATAGTGATTGGCTGATTGTAGTGGATAGTCCTGCCAAAATAGCCAAAACTGTTTAATGTATCGACCGCATCATACAGAGGCTCAATTGTATTCTTTTGGCCATGACGTGAGGCTCTTTTTGACTTGTAGCGTGCATCGTCTTCCTGCAAATGGGCGGCATCCAGCAACACCAGTCTGGCCAGTTCGCAAGATGCCGATGTGGTAATTATTTCACCTGTAAAACCTCGTTTGACCAATAGCGGTATCCGCCCGCAATGATCCAGATGGGCGTGGGTTAGCAGCAGGTAATCAATATCGGCTGGTTCAAAACCAAATGGCTTGGAATTTTCCTCGGTCAGTTCCTTACCGCCCTGATACAGACCGCAATCAATCAGTATTTTTTTACCAAAGGCTTCGAATAAATGGCAAGATCCGGTGACATCCTGATCAGCGCCGTGGAATTCAAGCTTCATGGTGCTTCTCCTTGCAATTTCTGGCATGTGATATGCGACGGCATCGCCGCAATTGACTGTCACAACAATTAAGTGATAAGACGCAGGTAGAATGCACCAGTGCATAAAGGCATCTGATACAGCTGGTAGCGTTCCAGCCAGGAACATTCTCTATACATATCCAGTGTACTCAATAACGACATTTAATGGTCATGATGTCTCATTATGCACCTGTTTAATCTGTCTGTCCGGACTCTTCTCTTCAGCCGCGATGAAAACCGGATCGAACAAGATGAAGGCCGGATAACCCATTGTGTTATCCGGTAGGTGTGTGAAAGGTGAATAACAGGAACGCTAACTATCCAGCCGGATGAACGATTCTGTTTTTAAAATTGGACAGTGATTTTTTCAGTTTATGCCATTCACCTTTGAAGCCGGAACGACCTATTGTCTTTTTTAGTGCATTGACCCCATCATAAAGCACTTCAAAATCATCTTTGCTACCGTAGCCAAGGGTTTCAGCAACCTCTATTTCCTGTTTTGCTTCATTTGCCAGCTTTTCGATTTGATCCCGGACAGACTCTTTTTTCAGATCCTGCGTATGTTCAATCTGGAATGCTTCATCCAGTTTCTCTTCAGCGCGAATAATCGACAGTGGCGTGACATCTTCTTCAACAACAAACGTATTCAATACATTAATCAACGCTTGTTTGGCTTCATCCAGTTTGCCGGCATCAATCAGTGGCGCAATTAAATCAATTGCTGTAGGGTAAGTTGCAAGCGGCAAGGAGATTGTGGTCACTCTGATTTCATCGACCAGGCTATCAACAATCGGTCTGGCTGCCTGGAATCGATCATCGTCAATCAAATCTTCCAGTTCATCTTGTAGTTTCTTGATCGTTTTCAAGTCGTGGATGCCTTCAATCACCTGAACCTGAACATCAATTGGAACCATTCCCAGGGAAGGATCTCGCGTTAACAAAAGATGCAGATTGCCAGATGCAACTTCCAATGCGGCCAAAGCCTGTTTCGACTGATTATTTTGCAGTGCAATTAAAGCGGCTTCAGTCGCTTTAAACGCATCAGCAGCTTCTTTGACGACTTGTCTGCCAGTACTGGCCTGTTTTATCAGGTTCTGATTTTTTTCATGTTTTGCTGTTGGTTGTTGTGTACCTGTTGCTAATGCCTGTGGCAGATAAAACATAAGTGATAGCGATGTCATCAAGGAAATCACAGCGACTCTGATTATTTTTTTCAATTTGAAATATTTCATTTTATTTTCCTCTAAATTTTCCTGTAAGCAAAAGAGTTGATTATTTATCTATTCCCATAAAACCTGTTCACGGTGCTACTGCAATTGACCCCTATTATCAATAGAGACCATATTGAAGTGATGACGTAGACTATAAATATCCTCACTTCCCCGGATTCTAAACACCAACTTCCCCCACAAACTTTTTTTATCTGTTTGTGAATCAATAGAGTCCGTTTTCTTGAATGGAACCAGGATTGTATCTCCGGGATCCATAACCAGAGGTGCGCTGCCATCACTCGGCGTTTTAAAAGCAAACCCGGAATGCTTGCCTCTGGCTTGAGCAACTAATTCGGCTTTGTCAATTTCCAGTGATTGTGTTCCGGGATTAAACACTGCAATAATCAGCGCATTACGTGATACATCGAAATACTCATAGCGAACGATAGGAATCACATGGGCAGCTCTGAATGACTCATCTAGCCTTTCAATGTGCAGGGCGATTTCCCAACCTGCCGCAAATCCTGCCAATATTAAACACAAACTCAAGATAATATATTTTCCGTTCATGGCATTTTGAAGTAAGAAAGCTGACACAATAAACAAAAGCACTAACTATTCCAACACCAATCAACCAGCATCAACAGAGCGTTAGCGCTCTGTTGCAAACTAAAACCGGTCAATATGACCATCTTGAGGATGATGAGAACGGCCATAATGGCCGGTAAAAGAGATGTTCCCGGATTCAGGGCAACCCTTGTGGTTGCCCTGAACGCTCAATGTTTGCTCACAAACCGTTCCAGCTTGTTCCGTAATTGCGCCACAATTGAACCACAGCTGTGTTTGTTGCCAGAGTGGCGCATTGTGTTGTCACACTGGTGAGATCAGGGCTGGCGGCGGCCATCTGTGGTAACACTGTGCCTATTTCGTTGTCGTTAAGGTCATTAATGGCTGTCATTGGCTCGTTGGTCTTTCAGTTGGCTCTCAGTCAAACCTGCATTCTCCGATTGTTATTCCAGCTCGCTGCTGTTGGCATCAGAGGCCTGTTGGTTATTCAGATGCCGAATATTCAGAGTTGTATTCATCGCTGGTTCCCTTTTAAGGCGTTTTCTAGATGAGTGTTTAGTGTCTTTTATATATTACTCGTTCCCATACTCCAGCGTGGGAGGGAACCAGATGGTCAGAAAAAAAGGCTTCCCAGTCAATATGACTCATCATGCAGCCTCTCAGCAGTTGTTGAGTTTCCGTCGCAGGGTTCGTTCTCCGATGCCGAGCGTTTTGGCTGCCTGGATTCGATTGCCGCTACTGTCTGCCAGGGCGGCGTGAATCAGAATCTGCTCGGCTTCAGCCAATGTTGAACCTTTGGGGATCACGCAACCGTGGCCGGAATGCACTGTCTGCACGTGTTGCGGTAATAATTGATTGATCCATTGAGCGTCAATTGACTTGATTTCAGCAGGTAGTCGCACTGCCAGGCGAGTCATCATATTGCGCAATTCACGCACATTACCCGGCCATTGATAGCTTGTTAATAACCCGAGACTGCTTTCATCCAGAGTTGGAGAGGGTGAAGGGTGCTGTAAATCCTGTAATGAACGTTGCAGAAAATGTTTTGCCAGCAATTGAACATCAGCTGGACGTAATCTTAATGGCGGTAACTGAATCATCAGGATATTCAGGCGATAGTACAGATCTTGTCTGAACAAACCGGAAGACACTTCTTTTTCCAGGTTACGGTGGGTTGCAGCGATGATACGAACATTAACAGGGACACTCTGCTCACTGCCGACTCGCTTGATTGCGTTCTCTTCCAGAACGCGTAGCAATCGAACCTGAAATGGTAACGGCATTTCACCGATTTCATCCAGAAACAATGTGCCGCCATCGGCTTGCTCAAAATGGCCTTTGCGTATTTTCTGAGCGCCGGTGAAAGCCCCTTTTTCATGACCAAACAATTCATCTTCTAGCAAGCTCTCTGGAATCGCGCCACAATTCAGCGCCACAAACGGTCCATCCGCAACCAGACTGAGTTCGTGGATAGCCCGGGCAACCAGTTCTTTTCCAGTGCCTGACTCGCCCTGAATCAGCACAGTCTGCAAACTGGAGGCAATTCGGGGTAACTCGGCTAATGCCTGCTCCATTAAAGGATCCTGATAGAGCAAGTAGGGTATCGCGTGCGGTTTTGATTCAGCTGATCCAGAACGATCATCGAGCAAACGCTGAGCCAGTTCAATGGGGTCAACCGGTTTCTGCAAGTAATCCTTGACGCCCAGCTTGATTGATTCAACCGCATTTTCCACGCTGCCATATCCAGTGATCAGATAAAAATGACCACTGGGGACGTGGCTGAGGTAGTCAGACACTAGCTGTAAGCCCTGTCCATCCTTGAGTTGCAAATCGGACAAAATCACGTCAGGCCGGAATCCGGCCAAAGCCAATTTTGCTTCTTTAATACTGGCAGCGCTGCGAACTGTTGCCCCGAGACCACGCAGAGCCCGACCCAGACTGCGAATGATGCCGGGATCATCATCGATCAATAGCAGGGAAATGCCGTCTAGTTTTGGCAGATCATCATTTTTCATGATGAATGGGTAGCGTCATAAAAAAGCGGGCTCCAGAGGGTTGACGATGCTCAGCCTTGATCGTGCCATGATGGGCTTTGACTGTTCGTTTCACAATTGCAAGCCCCAAACCGTGGCCTTGTTCTCGTGTGGTAAAAAAAGGCTCAAAGATTTTAGTGATCAATGCATCATCAATACCTGCTCCATCATCTTCCACAATGATTGTCACAGAGTTCTGATCATAGTGAGCATGAATCCAGATATGACCGCGCTGAGGCGTATGATTGCCAGCATTCATCAGCAAGTTAAACACTGCATTGCTCACATCATCAGAAATTGCGGTGATCTCGGGAATGTTGGCGTCAATTTGAGTCGATAGAGAAATGTTTTTCTGTTGAAATACTGGTTCGCATTTTTTCACAAGGTCACTCACGATCTGTTCGATGTTGGTTTTTTCAAAGCCACTGTTTCTGGGTTTAGTCAATGTTAAAAAATCAGACAGCTTGTTTTCCATGCGCAGCAAATCATGATCCAGCTCATCAACAATCTGGCTTGTTTCGTCAGGCGTAATCAACAGGTTCTTGATATTGGCCCGAATACTCGCCAGTGGATTTCTTAAATCATGAACCAGGCTGGCAGACAGTTTGCCCATGGCCGCTTGATGATAAATTCTTTGTAATGTTGCTTCCATCTGTTGTGTAGACAATCCGGTATAAACAGCAATACCAAGTGCAACCAGAAGACTGAGTAGTCCAATGACACTGAAAACAATAATGCTGTGAATGACTGATTGTAGTGTGTGACTGATTTGATTCAGCAATCCGTCACGTTCAAATGCAATCGTTGTTAATATTGAATCACCATCGTCTGCAGTTGAGACAAAATCAACAAAAAACAACGGTGATGATTGTTCATGCAATTGCCGGGCAAGCTGTTGGTGATTATTTGCTAACACCGAATGAGTCGCTAACGGTTCCAGCTCCACATCAACCAGTTGTTGTTGAGAGGTTAACCGGACACCATAGCCATGGTTTCGATCGCGAATGGAAACTTGTCTCAAATGAGGCAGAATCTTGTACAAATGTTTGGCGTGTTGGCTGAGCACAAAGGGGCTGTTGCTTTCCTTGCTAACAAAATAATGTTCATTTAATTGCTGGATAAACGGGCTGACTGTACTAACGATATTGCCAGTAATCAGCTCTGTCTGCGCTTGTCTGGCAGTTAAATATAACCATGCACTACCACAGCCAATTACCAGCAAGTATAGTAATACCAGTATGCTAAAAGGTAAAAGATAGACTCGAAGTAGCGGTTTGGGCAATCGGGTTACACTGTCTGTCATTTTCTGCTGAGTTGATTATTTGTATGGAAATTACCACATAAACTGTATCAATTGTGTTTAAACTGACATTCTGATCAGTATTTCACAAAATTGAGTTACCTAAACGTCTAGAATCGGTAAACAAGCACACAAAACCGTTTTTTCGCAGTAGGCTTTCTGTTCCTGGATAACTTCCCAGGCAAAACTCAGCAGCAGTTTTACCAGCACTGAAGTCAACATTTGAAAACCGATCGCGGCAAGCTGCCACCCCATTACCAGCATGGCGAAATTTGATCCAGTGATACCGAGTTTTTTACAAAGAGGTGTTGCCAAACACAGTACCAGACACACCGTAATGGCAACCAGCAGGATGCCATTGCTCAAAATCAGTTTGTCACTCTAATGAGCACGACAATCACTAAACTGATAGCATCAGACCCGGCAATTAACGGGATCGCCAAGAGGACTACTGCAATGCTTTATTTATCACCAGCTTCATATATTTCTTCCATATTTTCCCTGGTATGACACTGCCTAGGAGGCCGTCCGAGAATAGAAGTCGTCGCGAGGGAAAGCTGATTTGAGTCACATTTTTCCATTATTTGAGGCGAATAGTTGTGCTATTTAACGAAAATAAAGGGGAAATGTGGCCAAATTCAGATTTTCCACAGTAGATTTTCTATGCTCGGACAGCCTCCTAGCATGTAAATTGCCATTAGCAGCAGCATCTAACCGCCACCGGTATAGTGCCCAGAGGGTTGACGATAGCTAACAAACCAGCGCTTTAGCGTAAAGAGCATACTCTAAAAAAAACTCATAATAGTTTGGAATCAGTTATGTATTAATTCTCGGTATAAGTAATCCGGGGCAGCTAGAAAATACATCATTTTGTCTTTAAAACGATCATCACCATCAACTTTACTGACGCTCGATCTCATTTCAAAGGAATTATACTCCTGGGAAATGGGACAAATTTATTTTCCAGGTTAGAAATTGTCCATTTTGAGTTAGAGCGATTTGCATCTTCTCCAATGGAAGAAAATGATTAACAAAAGCAGCAGAGGATCATTGTCTACGCTCATTTAACCAGGAAAAGACCCATTTGAGGTGGTCAATCCACAACAGTTGTTAAACAAATACGAATGGCTTTGAGAGCTACTCACTCTTTGACGATGGCATCAACTTCTTCGCCACTTAATACTTCTTTGTTTTCCAACAATGCAGCCAGTTTGTCCAGCAGCATGCGTTTTTCTGTAAGAATCTGAACAGCACATTGGTAGCCTTCATCAATTAGCGATTTAACTTCACTATCAATCTGACGTGCGGTTTCTTCGCTGTAGTTTTTTTCTTCTGGACCCTGGGTGCCCAAATACATGAGTTGTTGTCGTTTGCCGTATGTCAATGGGCCCAGTTTTTTACTCATACCCAATCGTGTCACCATCTCGCGTGCGATTTCAGAGGCACGTTCCAGGTCATTGGATGCACCGCTTGATATGTCGTTAAAAACAATTTCTTCAGCTACACGACCACCCATTAAGATGGCAATCTGATCTTTCAGCTCTTGTTCGGTGGACAAAAACTTTTCCTGGATTGGCAATTGAAGTGTATATCCAAGTGCCGCAACACCTCTTGGAATAATGGAAACCTTGTGTACAGGTTGTCCGGTCGGTACAGTAATAGCTACCAGGGTGTGTCCTGATTCATGAAAGGCCACGCGTTGTTTCTCAGCTGAACCCAGAGCGCGATGTTTTTTTTCAGGGCCGGCTATAATCCTGTCGATTGCTGCCTCAAAATCTGCCATGGTAATCGCATTATGATTATTTCTAACTGCAATAATCGCAGCTTCATTGGCAATATTGGCCAGATCTGCACCGACGAAACCAGGCGTACGCTGTGCTACGATTCTGAGATCAACGTCATCAGCCAGTTTCATTTCTTTAGTATGTAAAGAGAGGATGGCAATGCGCGCCTCAAGATCAGGTTTGTCAACGATAATTTGCCGATCAAAACGACCTGCGCGCAGCAATGCCTTATCAAGTATTTCCGGACGGTTAGTCGCGGCCATCACCACAACACCGGAAGAGGGATCAAAACCATCCATTTCAGTCAGTAACTGATTCAGGGTTTGCTCCCGCTCATCATGCCCTCCCATCACGGGAGCCACACCGCGCGCGCCACCAATTGCATCCAGTTCATCGATAAAAATGATGCACGGCGCTTTTTGCCTGGCTTGGTCAAACATATCGCGTACACGCGCAGCACCAACGCCAACAAACATTTCGATAAATTCTGAGCCGCTGATATTGAAAAAAGGGACTCCCGCTTCACCTGCTACAGCTCGTGCCAGCAATGTTTTACCCGTTCCTGGCTGACCAACCAGCAAAACACCTTTCGGCATGTGACCGCCAAGGTGTTGTATGCGTGCAGGGTCTTTTAGGAACTGAATGACTTCTGACAATTCCTGCTTGGCATCTTCTGCACCTGCGACATCATTAAAAGTGGTTTTTTTGCCTCCTTCAGGGTGAATTTTAACCCGGTTGCCGATGTTCAAAAAACCCTTGGCTCCTGGCCCCATACGCTTTGCCATCCAGTTCCAAAGCAGAAATAACAAACCAAAAGGAATAACCCAGCTAAACAAAAAAGTTGCTAGCCAATTATCCCCATTACGTACGGTATATTTAACGCCGTTTTGTTCCAACTCATGAGCGAGTTCATTGTTTAATAAGGGGATGGTGAAAAAATAGTGATCTTCCTGCACCTTTGTCTCATCGACACGGTTACTATCAGGAGTTCTGAATTTTCCGGTGATCAGCTTGTCGGTTACAGTTGCTTCCTCAATTTCTCCCTGCTGCATTTTTTGCAGAAACTCACTGTATGGAATTTCCTGTTTTTTTGCATCCTGAAATCCTTGCCACAGGTACAGTGACGCAATCATGAATAGGATGTATAGCCATAAGGTAAAACCTGGTTTTTGCCATGCCTTTGGATCAGAAGGTTTGTTAATCTCTATATCTGGTTCATCATCTTTTAATTTAAAATCAGTTTTTTTCATTTGGCATACCTGTTAGTTGCATAATCGCTAAACTGTTTACCAAGCCACTGTGACATCTATTCGCAGGCTCTATTGCTTTTTATCAACAGTTTTTCAGAGGAACCGTGAGATACTGCCATAATACAGTAGATTATCTACCTGATGTTATGATTGATTATGTATCGCTGGCAGTTTTAGTCAGGGAATATTCAGGAAATCAGAGTGAGTCATTGCAGGTTCGGCGTCAACCATCTTCCCTGCGCAAAAGGCCACTACGCGTCCATTAATACTAACGGCTACTATCAAGCATCGTATTGTTGTATTTAAAGAGGAGTCATTGATGACAAGACTACACAGTCTAGGGTTTTTGTTGTTACTTGCAACCATTCAACCCGGGTTTTCACAAGATATATTGGATACCTATCAGTTGGCACTAGAGAGTGAGCCTGACTACAAAAGTGCCTACCTGAATCAATACGCAACAGCAGAAATAAAATCCCAGAGTATTGCCCGTATGCTGCCAAATCTTTCATTAACAGCAAACAGTTCCCGTGATCGCTTGCACAATAAAAAACAGACTTTCCAGAGAGCTGGTACGCAATACTTCTGGAACAATACTTTTACCGTCAACCTGGTGCAGCCGGTATTTCACTGGGAGCACTGGGTACAGCTCAGTCAGGCTGACAACAAAATTGCCCAGGCTGAAGCTCAATTTCAGTCTCAGTCGCAGGCACTCATTGTTAAAACAGTGAGTGCGTATTTCAATATCCTGGCTGCGCAGGACAACCTCGACTTTACGATTGCTGAAAAAAAAGCGATCGAGAAACAACTGGAACAGGCCAAACAGCGATTTGAAGTGGGAATGATTGCAATCACGGATGTGCATGAATCGCAAGCCGCTTATGATCAGGCCAGAGCCGATGAAATTGAAGCCGAAAATTTACTCGATGACGAAAAAGAAAATCTTCGGGAAATTATCGGTGACAGTCATATCGAGCTGGCTCCTCTGCTTGAACAAATCGATCTCAATCTACCCGAACCTGCTGACATTTCATCGTGGGCCAATTCAGCAACAACCAACAACTTTAGTTTAATCGCTCAGCTGAACCAGACAGAAGTGGCGCGAAAAGAAATTACTCTCCAGCAATCCGGTCATTTACCGACACTCGATATAGTCGCGAATTACGGCATGCAGGACAATACAAGTACATTCGGGCTGCGCGGTGATACTCAGAGTGTTGGCGTCCAGTTGAATGTTCCGTTGTTTGAAGGCGGAGCTGTATCCTCCCGGTCAAAACAGGCTCGCTATGAATATCAGAAACAGCAACAGAATCTGATCAAGGTTAAGCGCACTGTACTCCGTCAGGTCAAGAATGCGTACAGAGGCGTGACGTCCAGTTACAGTCGCGTACAAGCGCTCAAAGCGACAGTCAAATCAGCTGAAGTTGCCCTGCAAACAACTGAGGCAGGATTTGAAGTCGGAACCAGAACCATGGTCGATGTTTTGGCAGAACAACGCAATCTGTATCGAGCGAAAAGAGACTACGCCCGTAGTCGCTATGACTTTTTAATCAACAGTATTAAATTGAAGGAAGCGGCTGGCAGTTTAAATAGCGCTGACGTGTATCAAGTGAATCAATACGTGTCCAGCAATGTAAAACCTGCCCAAGAACAAGGAAAAGAGTCAATACATACGCCGTCTGAACATCCAGGCTGCGCCGCTGAGTGTGACGACACCAATGATGGCTAATGGCCAGTACTGGGAAAACAACACTTCAGCAGGCAAGCCTTCCAGAAAAACACCGCGCACAATCACCAGGAAATAACGCAAGGGATTAATCAGGGTCAGCTTTTGAACCAGTTCTGGCATGTTGGCGATGGGGGTAGCAAAACCGGACAGGATAATGGCAGGAACAATGAATAAAAAAGCGCCAAGCAATCCTTGTTGCTGGGTCACAGCCAGTGAGGAAATCATCAACCCCACACCGATCACTGAAAATACAAACAGAAATACGCCTAGATACAAGGCAGCCAGACTGCCCACCATTGGGAGTTTAAACCAAAATACTGCCATAAAAATAATGAATGACGCTTCAATCACACCAATAATCAACCCGGGCAGGGCTTTGCCGACCAGTATCTGAAACGGTGTAAATGGCGTGACCAGTAGTTGATCAAACGTACCTTGTTCTCGCTCTCTGGCAATGGACAACGCAGTGACAAGAATTGTCACCACCAGTGTCAGCAGTCCGATAATCCCGCTGACAATAAACCAGCGGCTTTCAAGGTTGGGATTAAACCAGGCTCTGATTCGAAGCTGTGCAGGTGGTAAGTTGAGATGATGTTGTTTGGCCCAGTCCAGATTGAATTGAGCCAGAATGCTTTGCATATAGTTCAAGGCAATCAAAGCGGTGTTGGAATCACGGCCATCAATCAGAATTTGTGCAATGGCGGATTGCCGTCCAGTGTACAGATCGCGGCTGAAATGTGGGCCGAGGTGTAAAATGGCAAGCACTTTTTTTTCATCCAGAGCCGGTTTAATCTGCTCATTATGGGTAATGGTAAGCGTCTGGGTAAACGCAGTTGACGCAGTAAAGCGCTTGACAAAATCCCGTGATGCGATGCTCTGGTCTTCGTTGTAAATTGCAATCGGCACTTGATCCAGATCGAAGGTTGCGCCATAACCAAATACAAATAACTGGATAATCGGTGGGCCGATGAGCACAAACCGGCTTTTCTTGTCTTTGACTATCGCCAGAAACTCTTTGATCAGCAAAGCAACAATTTGAGACCACATACGCTAACCTCTCATTCCAGACGTTTTGGAGCTTTTTTCAAAGCCATCTTGAAAAACAATAGAGCCATCAACAACAGCGCCGCTGCATTGAGTAGAATGACAG
Source organism: Crenotrichaceae bacterium (assembly GCA_011322755.1). Taxonomy (GTDB): domain Bacteria; phylum Pseudomonadota; class Gammaproteobacteria; order Methylococcales; family DRLZ01; genus DRLZ01. The sequence goes on along the minus strand of DRLZ01000264.1, from coordinate 5,369 downwards.
CCCAGATATTGCCTGTTAAGAACACTGTTTGCAAAATGGCGACAAAATAACGCGCCGATATCAGGTAGGTAAATCCCTGGACTACAGCCGGCATGCTGCCGATATCGAAAATAAAGCCGGATAAAATGAACGCAGGCAGAAAGGTTACGATAATGGCGATCTGGCCGGCCACGAACTGGTTTTTGGCGACAATGGATATCAGCAAGCCCATGCCCAGCGCTACCAGCAGAAACAAGGTGCCGGTGAGCATCAAAATCCAGAATGAGCCGCGTAGCGGCACATCGAACAAGAACACTGCCATCACAATGGACAATAACATGCCGCCCATACCGAGCAGGTAATAAGGAATCAGCTTTCCCAGCAAGACTTCGCCCATTGTCACTGGCGTGGCAATCATCGCTTCCAGGGTGCCGCGTTCCCATTCCCGCGCCATCACCATCGCGGTCAGCAATGCGCCGATCAGGGTCATAATCACCGCAATCAGCCCTGGCACCAGAAAGTCTTTACTCAAAACAGCGCTGTTGTACCAGATGCGGTGTTCAGTGATCACTGGCCTGGCCAGCTCAATGCCACGTACTTCTGCCAGATGCGTTAACCACTCGCTCCATGCGCCTTGTACGTAACCTGAAATTAAACGAGCTGTATTGGCATCGACGCCGTCAATAATGACCTGGATGGCGGGTGAATTTTGCTTGAACAACTCGCGGCTGAAATCTTCACGCAAGCGAATGATGGCGTTGATTTTTCTGAGTTGCATGGCGCGTTTTGCTGCGTTCATGTCTGCATAATAGCTGTTTTGGAAATACTCTGAACGGGCAAATGCTGCGCTGAAACTGGAGGTTTCAGGCGTTGATTTTTCAATGACCCAACCGAGCGGCACGTGTTTGGCATCCAGCGATACGCCATAGCCAAACAACAACAGCAAAACCACTGGCAGTACAAATGCGATTGCCAGGCTGCTTGGATCACGCCAGATTTGTAATAATTCTTTGACCACCAGTCCTTTCAGACGCATGTGTTTAATGTTGATGTTGTTATTCATTTGATTGTTTCGCCTCAACCAGCTGGATAAACGCGTCTTCCATGGTTGGTTCGGGCAGCTCGGCTGTTGTCACCTGTTGTTTGATTTCAGCGGGCGTACCTGCAATCAGGATATCGCCATCGCGCATAATTATCAGTCGATCGCAGTATTCAGCCTCTTCCATAAAATGAGTGGTCACCAGGACTGTCACACCGCTTGCTGCGAGCTGGTTGGTGCGGTTCCAAAATTCACGTCTGGCCAGTGGGTCGACGCCCGATGTCGGCTCATCCAGAAACAGGATTTCGGGTTCGTGCATCAAGGCGCACGCCATTGCCAGTCGCTGTTTGTAACCCAGTGGCAAGTCGCCACTCTCATTATCCTGATCCACAACCAGATCAAATTGTTGCAAAGCCCATTGCATACACTGCTCACGTTTAGCATTGCGTAACCCATAAGCACTACTGAAAAATTCCAGATTCTGTTTGACACTCAATGCTGAATACAGTGAAAACTTTTGCGACATATAACCAATGCGGGCACGCGCCTTGGCCGCTGCTTTGCGCAAATCAACCCCGACCACCCGTAATTGACCATTGCTGGGAGGCAGTAAACCACACAACATGCGAAACGTTGTGGTTTTACCCGCACCGTTAGCGCCCAGCAAACCAAATATTTCACCACGATTAACAGTAAAGCTGAGTTTTTTGACGGCTTGAAACTGACCAAACCAGCGATCAACATGATCAACCTGAATCACCACTTCATCCGATAGCGGTGATTCAGGTTTAACAGCAGAATGATCAGTTTTCGCCACAGCTACCGGATGACGTTGTCTCAGCAAGGCAATAAACGCATCCTCCAGTCGCGGACTTGTGGTTTCAATAGTGAGCTTGTCACTGATCTGCTTGAATGCCGGCGATTCCAGCAAGTCTTTGCTTTCACTAACTACACGAACGCTGTCGCCTTGAATCACAGCATCAACAATGCCCGTCTGGCCACTTAACAGGGTTTGTAAATGACGGTTTGATAATTCAGCGTGCCTGGCGCGATAACTGCGCCCTTGCATGAGCTTGTTGAAATAAGCCGGGGTGTTTTGATCGAGTTTATTGCCTTCATCCAGCAAAACCACTTCATCACAGCGTTCTGCTTCGTCGAGATAAGCAGTGCTGAGTACCACGGTCATGCCGTTGGTTTTCACCTGGTGCTCAATAATGCTCCACAGCTCCCGCCTTGAAACCGGATCAACACCCACACTTGGCTCATCCAGCAATAACAGTTGCGGCTGACTCAACAGCGTACACGCCAGTCCCAGCTTCTGCTTCATGCCGCCAGATAGTTTTCCCGCCAGGCGCTGGGTAAATGACGCCAGTCCGGTCATATGCATTAAATCATCAAAGCGTTGTTGACGTTCTACCTGACTAACGCCATGCAGGTCAGCATAGAGATTAAGGTTTTCACCGACACTAAGGTCTTCATACAAACCAAAACGCTGCGGCATATAACCAATCAGTTGATGGACTGAATCCACTTGCCGGTCACAATCCTGACCAAAAACTGAGATGGCGCCGCTATCAGCAACCAGTAAACCGGCAGCCAGTCGCAGCAGAGTGGTTTTCCCCGCGCCATCCGGCCCAACCAGCCCGACAACGGAGCTTTTTGTGACTGACAGTGAAACATCGCTTAATGCCTCAACCGTGCGTTGCCCAACAGTAAACTGCTTGCAAACCTGGTGACACGCCAAAGCCAGCGTATCGACCGGTTCAGACGAATCCGTCATGATAGTTCAGAGCAAGCTGTTTGATTTGATTGTGTGGGCTGTGTGGTTAAATCAAGCGTCACTGACACCGGCATACCCAGCCGTAATTCGTTTTGTGGATTACAGGCAAATACCCGTACCTGATAAACCAGATGAGTCCGAAGTTCAGGGGTTTCAACTGTTTTGGGAGTAAATTCCGCCGTCGGAGAAATAAACCCCGCCCAGCCCTTATAAGGTTTATCAGGATGACTGTCGGTTGTGATGTGCGCGGCCATCCCTTGTTTTAATAAACCCAGCTGTTTTTCGGGCACGTACACTCTGGCCCAGACCGGGTCGACCAGCGCCAGTGTATAAACAGGGGTATGATTATCCGCCATATCACCCGGTTCAAGAATCCGGTCTTGTATGATGCCCGCGCTGGGTGCATAAAGATGCGCGTCTTCAAGCACTTTTTTTGCCAGTTTTAATGCGCTTTCATTGGCTTTTAATATCGCTTTCGCTTCAGCAATATCTTCCTTGCGCGGCCCAATCACAGCCAGCTCCAGCTGTTGTTTCAGTGCATGTAATTTTTCCTTGGCAGCGATGTATTCTGAACGGGCGCGATCAACGGATTCTTTTGATGTCAGCTTCCTTTTTACCAGAGTCTGCAGGCGTTTTAATTCCTTGCTGGTAAATACAAGCAAAGCCTCAGCCGATTTCACATCAGCGCGCGCCTTGCGGATATCCTCAGGACGAGAGCCTGTCACCAGCCTGTTAACAATCTGCTGCTGCGCTTCGAGCTTTGCTTCAGCACTTTCAACAGCATATTGAAAACGCTGCAAATCCTGAATGGCTAGCAGCTGACCCTTGCTAACACGGTCGCCTTCTTTCACATACATCTCGGCAACGTGCTCAGGATCGTGAAAAGTCAACTCAACTTGACGAATATCAATATTTCCGTACAGCGTTAACCGTGTTTCATCAGTCTCTGCTGAAGCTAGAAAGTGCCAAACAGCAAATGCAATCCCTGCAATCGCCAGCAGGATGAGTAAGACTTTAATTGGTTTTTTCATAACGATGCCCGCTGTTTTTGTCAGTTTTGTTGATTAAAAAAGAAACTAAAAGATCATGCTCCTGGAGTGATACTTGTCAATTCTCGATCATTATGATCGGTTTTCAAAAAAATAGTGGAATAACTCCGTACCACCATAACTGAAGAGCTTAAATCGTGCCAAATCAATAAGTATCAAATAGATCGTGCGATTACTTGGTCAATATTGAAATGTTGTGGCCAAATTGGCCGATTAAGATTTGTAACAACGGCCAAAATTACCGCTGGGGACTTATGAAAACCTGTTTTACAATTCGATCACTACGTTAGGTGGTGTTTAAAGTTCTCATGTGTTTTATGTAAATGAGCACTTGCAACATGGCTACGAGACTAAATAGAAAATAAGCTGAACTGTTAGCTAAAACTTATAATTACCTATGCTTATATGTCGATTACTCGGGTTTATTCATGATGCTTGTTACCACCTGTTAGGAACTACTGTGTTGGTTATTGTCAATTAACGATTTTCGTAACCCGCAGATAAAACCGGGCGCAATAGCGAATACAGCTTTTGATCCTCCGAGTTGATCTGCTTGTTAACCAAAAGCTAAGCCACAAGCGTCATTTCATTGGCAATTAATTCAGCCTGTTTTAATACCGTTTCTGTTGCCAGTTTTTGCATGTCGGGTGGATAGCCATATTGTCTGAGTGTACGTTTGATAATCACTTTTAACTTGGCTCGCACACTTTCTTTTATTGTCCAGTCGATTGAGGCATTTTGTCTGACTCGCTCTGTCAAAACAACTGCCAATTCTCTTAATTTATCATGTTGCATCAGCTCTTTTGCACTTTTATTATCCGCAACGGCGGTATAAAAGGCATACTCAAATTCGGTTAAGCCAAGTTCACTGGCTTCATCGTCCATATTAATGATTTCTTTACTTAGCTTAATCAGCTCATCCATCACTTCGGCAGCAGTGAGTACCTTGTTGTGATATTTCTTGATGGCATTTTCCAGCATTTCCATCAGCGACTTACTTTTAACCAGATTTTTTCTGGAGCGGGATTTTAATTCATCATTGAGTAATTTTTTCAATACCTCCAGCGCCACATTTTTATGTTCCATACCTTTAAGTTCCAGCAAGAACTCTTCGGAAAGAATGGAAATATCAGGCTTTTTTATGCCTGCGGCATCAAAGACATCAATCACTTGTTCAGAAACCAGGGCTTGATCAATCACTTGGCGAATGGTGGTTTCTATCTCTTCATCACTTCGACCCAATCCAGTTGCATCAAATTTGACCAAACGGGCTTTTACCGCCTGAAAAAAGGCCACTTCATCTTTAACATCCATTGCCTGTTCATGGGGTATGGCAATAGCAAAGGCTTTAGATAAAGCGGTGACTTCATTCACAAAGCGTTTCTTGCCATCTTCCAAACCTAGAATATGATCTTCCGCCGCCAGAATCAGTGATAGTTTTTGGGTGGTATCTGCGGCAAAATATTGTTCATAAGCAAAACCATGAAAGAGTTGTGAAACCACCTCTAATTTCTCCAACATC
>DRLZ01000263.1 GCA_011322755.1 Crenotrichaceae bacterium | reverse complement strand
TTGGCAATGCCATCCCCTTGCCTGATCATGACGCACGTACCCAGATCATCAAGCAAGACAACGCACAACATTACAAACAATGCCCTACCATGCACGAACGTTTCCCGCACATTTATTTCTTTGATGAGTGGATGGATCAAATGGCAGAAATTATTGGGGTAAGACCGAAAGCGACCGAGTACTTAACCAGTTTAGAAGACTTGAAAACCTATTTTTTCGGGGCGCCAATGCCACTGCGTTATCGCATCAAAGGGATTGGCAAAATTGATAATGCCGCGGAAACATACAAACAAAGAGTTAAAAAAGTCTGGGGCAACGCATTTGGCCAATGGGCAGCCACATCTGTTTTAATACATTTCTTCACACCGTATCTGCTCACTGCACTCGTGTTTATTCTGAGCTTGTCAGCTAATTTACCACTGCTTGCTGCTCTCGGCGTCAGTATCGCCTTCTTTCTTGTATATTACTTTGTCGACCTGGTGCGATATGTATTTGAAGTCCTGGTTGCACGCACCTTGTCCATTGCTGCCGGCGTCTTTTTTATTAAACGACTGAAAAAACAGGCTCCTGATTATCAACAGCCCAGTGTATTCCAGACACTTGAAGAATCATGATAAACAAATAACATGTCCTCGTAACAGCTGCCCTAGAACCAAAGGCGTCCACAGATCAGAGTTTGATTGTATCTCACGTTATACCTGCGCGCTTTCATCTGGATAATGACTCTTTTCAGAGTCATTCATGAACAAGGATTTTCATTGCGATAAAGATCAATTAACGTTTGTAACTTTTGGCGTGATCAACACCAAAATGCCCTTTTAAACTCAGTTGTAAAATATGCTGTTGTTTAAAATCATGCTTATACGTCATACCCAGTTCAAAATTGCGTGAGATTCTGTATCGTGAAAAAACCGAGAGTGAGCTGCTCACTCGTGTATTAAGTTTTTTGCCTTTTACCAACAGCGTCGGTACTGATTGGCGATGCGTATAATCTGTCCCCAGTTTCCAATTCTCCCCCAATAGATAACCGCTATCCGCATGAACACGTCCACCAAGTTTTGCGCCACCATTTGACGCCCCACTCCATACACTTGAAATCGTCGCATTTGCGTTGACTACTGCTTGTTTTGAAAAATGATATTCTAGTGTTTTGTGTGATACAAAAACCGAAGTCAGCTGCTCTTGAGTTGAAATTTCATATTCAAAGCGAGTGGAGTAACGTAACCACTTGAAATTCTGCTTCGCCAAGATAGAGACTATTTCATTTGCAGCTTCGAAGTCTTTGCTCTGTTTTTTCCGCAAAGTGCGCGTATAGTTAACGGTTGTCCGTGGCGCCAACGTGAAAGGTTGTACAAACAGTTTTGCTCCATATCGAGCAGTATTGCCTGTATAGTGACTGCGTACTCCATGTTGAGACCAGTTACCATACACATTAACAACCGAGTTGTACGGCAATCTGAAGTTCAGTGATAAGGATGATTTGATTTGATCTCTGCTCAGATGTTTTCCTGAAACTGATTTTCCATGGCTGCGAAAATTTATACCTGAATAATTGCCGTCAAAATTAACACGTAAGAATGACAGTGGCTTCAGCGAATGATTCAAGCGCAATCGTGCGTCTGCCGAATTCTTCTTACGCTTTGAAAAAACACCAAAATCAACAGCAAAACGGGTCAGCGTATCGGTTAGAGAACCTTCAGAATGCTTCCAGGTTCTGTAAACATTGCCAATAACACCAGCAGAACCGCCTTTCTGGCCATTACCTCCTGACAAACCAGCTTCCCACTCCCGACTTTGATAATAAAAACGTTTATCGCTCGCAAAACCATCAACACTGCGATCTAAACCAGAATGTTTTGATATTTTTTGTTTGTTATCAATACCATTTGACCATGGTTTATTGTTTCTCTTGATGTGCACTACTCCAACCAGTGGTGCCCTCTCGACAACAAATTGCTGTTCATTATTGATGCCGCTGACGCCAGAAAATAACTGCATACTAACAGAGAACAACATAAGACCTATGCTGATCGAGCTCTTACTATGTGAAATCTTCCTAGACATTATTCAAATCAGAATCAACGGTTCACGATTATCGATATGAGGTGCTGATAAGCCTGTTCGATCTGGACTAATCACAGTTTCTCCCTCCAGGCAACTGTTCCCTTACTCTATATGAAGGTATAGCAAAAAACCGGAGAAATACTATTTTGAATCACTTGTTTCTATTAATGGATTCAGAAAACCACATGGATCCTGTACTTTATTCGTAACACCCAGAATCCTGTACTCATCGCTAAACCAGCGTGCAATAACCTGTAATAGAGCAGATGTGAGAACGCTTGGTAACAACAGTTGATGCCAGTCAAGCTGAGTTAACATAACAGGGTAAGTGAAGGAACTATCACCAGGAAGATGATATTCAGTCATAACTGACCCTTAGTAATGAATAGAAAATAGAAGGTTAAGTTATTTATCCCTCATATCACACTGTTTTCCGACTTTCGTGAGACAATTCCTGTCCATCTGCTGCCAGAACACCTGAGAAAAAAGTCGGCGGATAACATAAAAGCTGTCGGATAACAGTAGAGCCCCCATGTAGACACACAATCTTCTACACAGCGTTCTTTGACGATTAAATCAAATCGATTCCTGAGTAAACATAGAGCATGTACACACAAATTGCGTTGGCTATTGATAGCGACATTCAAGAGTGTGATTATTCACGTGATTAGATCATTTACAGATAGAAATCATCACAGTATAGTGAAGTGCATGGGATGCGAGAATCAAGATGATTTCAACTCACTTGGTGTTATTTGAAATCGTACAGTTTCGGCAGGTAAATCATGTATTCTGATCTTACAAACAACTTACAGAATGTACCTATTTTTTCTGGTTTGAGTAATGACTGTCTGGCTTCATTGGCTGAACATGCAACCACTAAAACATACCAGAAGCATTCAATAGTAATCAATGAAGGTGAAGCTGGAGACGCTCTGTATATTATTGCCCTGGGTAAAGTCCGTATTTGCTTAACTGATGAAGCAGGTAAAGAAGTCTGCCTTGGGACAGAGTCGGTTGGTCAATATTTCGGTGAATATGCTTTACTTGACGGTGCACCACGATCTGCCACTGTGATAACGGAGAGTAAATCAGTGTTTGTGGTTATCTCCAGACTGGAATTTGAAAACTGGCTGGATGAGTACCCAAAAGCCGGAATCGCTATCATGAAAGAACTCGTCAAAAAAATCCGTGATTTGACTGAAAATGTAAAAATTCTGGCTCTGTGTGACGTCTATGGCAGGCTAGTCAAAGTATTAATGAGTATGGCACAAGAAGCAACTGACGGTTTTGTTATTCACACCAAACCAACCCAGCAAGAGCTGGCCAACCGCATCGGCTCATCACGTGAAATGGTCAGTAAAATTTTTAAGGAACTCACCAAGGGTGGATATATTGAGACACAAGCAAACAGCATGCTCATCAAAAAACAATTGCCAAAAGCCTGGTAAGGTTTATGGTATAACGATGAACTGATTGTTGTTGGAACTTGTCTTACATCTGTTTCCAGCGAATCAAACATAACTTCAGTCGCAAGAATTACCACAAGGATTTTTTATGATACCCGAATTAGGGCATTTCGCACTGGTGCTCGCACTGTGTGTTGTTGTTGTGCAGGCAATCATTCCGTTAGCAGGTGCAGGATTAGCTTTACGCCCGTGGATAACCATCACCAGACCTGTTGCTTATGCACAATTTCTTTGTCTTGCAATTGCTTTTGCATGCTTGACAGTGTCATTCGTCAATGACGATTTCTCCGTACTTTATGTCGCGTCCAACTCCAACTCACAGCTGCCAGTGATGTACAAAATATCAGCTGTATGGGCTGCTCATGAAGGGTCGGTTCTATTGTGGGCTTTAGTTCTGTCGTTGTGGACAGCAGCTGTTGCCACATTCAGCAAATCAATTCCTGAAGAAATGATTGCCAGGGTGATTTCAATTATGGGCTGGATTAGCCTCGGGTTTCTTTTATTTATCCTGTTAACTTCGAACCCGTTTTCCCGTGTCATCCCTGCCCCGTTTGACGGCTCTGATCTAAACCCGTTATTGCAAGACCCAGGTTTGGCTATCCATCCACCCATGTTGTATATGGGGTATGTCGGATTTTCGGTTCCGTTTGCTTTTGCCATAGCTGCATTAATCAGCGGACAACTGGATACTGTCTGGGCCCGTTGGTCACGCCCATGGACCAATATGGCGTGGATTTTCCTGACCCTCGGGATTACTCTGGGTAGCTGGTGGGCATATTATGAGCTTGGCTGGGGCGGCTGGTGGTTTTGGGATCCTGTTGAAAACGCATCATTTATGCCATGGTTAGTGGGCACTGCGTTAATTCATTCCTTGGCAGCGACTGAAAAACGCGGTGTTTTACGAGCCTGGACTGTGTTACTGGCAATTTTTGCTTTTTCACTGAGTCTACTGGGAACATTCCTGGTACGCTCTGGCGTATTAACGTCTGTCCATGCTTTCGCCTCCGATCCAACTCGGGGCATCTTTATCCTTATCTTTTTAACACTGGTTATTGGTGCTTCACTGCTGTTATACGCAATCAGAGCTCCAAAAATTAAAAGTCCGGTGAAATATGACATTGTCTCTCGTGAGACTTTTTTGCTTGTGAATAATGTTCTGCTCGTTGTTGCTGCTGCGAGCATCTTGCTTGGAACACTGTATCCTTTGGTCATTGATGCATTGGAGCTCGGCAAGATTTCAGTCGGCCCTCCTTATTTTAATGCTGTGTTTATCCCTTTAATGGCGCCACTGGCTCTGTTTGTCGGCATTGGTATACGCGCACGCTGGCGGCATGACAATCTCGCCAGATTAATCCACATTACCGGTACGCGCCTGGCAATCAGTATTGTGATCGGGTTACTACTGCCACTTCTGCTACCGCATTACTCCATATCGGTTGTCATTGCGACAACGCTTGCTGTCTGGGTTGCGATTTCCAACCTCGACGGAATCGCTGAACATTTTCGTCAGCGCGGATGGTCATGGAAGACTGCAACAAGCATCCCTCTCGGATTTTATGGAATGACGCTGGCACATCTTGGCATTGGTGTATTTATCATTGGCATTGCTCTGACATCAGCCTACACCATTGAAAAAGATGTTCGCATGATGCCAGGCAAGCAAGTAGAGCTCGGCAATTACCAGTTCAAGCTGCTTGAAATTAATAACATTAGCGGTCCCAACTATCGTGCGCATCAAGGCGTATTTCAGGTCACGAACGATAATGGCGAAATCATTACGCTACAATCACAAAAACGCATATACAATGTACGCGGAATGCCGATGACTGAGGCTGGAATTGATGCTTCGGTCACACGTGATTTATTTATTGCAATGGGTGAACAACTGGATCAGCCAAAGACCTGGAGTGTGCGTATTTATATCAAACCGTTTGTACGCTGGATCTGGTTTGGAGGTGTGTTCATGGCTTGTGGTGGTTTAATCGCAACGCTGGATCCGAGATACCGTAAAATCTCGGCTCGGAGTAAAACCACTGCCCGAAACATTGAACCAGCTATTGGAGGCATGCAAGCATCATGACATTACGCGGTTTTATTCCTCTGGCGGTGTTTTTGTTGCTGATTGCACTGTTATGGGCAGGACTACAGCTCGATCCACGTAAAATCCCTTCACCACTAGTCGGCAAACCTGCTCCGGAGTTTTTACTGCCACGCCTGGATAATCCTGAGCAATCAATCAACAGCAAGGATCTACTCGGGCAGGTCTGGCTACTCAATATCTGGGCATCCTGGTGTGTTGCATGCCGTTCCGAGCATCCAGTGCTGAATGCCTGGACGCAACAAGACGATGTCATGTTGATCGGTATGGACTATAAAGATCAGCGTGATGATGGATTGAACTGGCTAAAAGTACTGGGGAATCCTTATCGTTTCTCGGTCATGGATGAGAATGGTCGCGCTGGTATGGACTGGGGAGTGTATGGTGTTCCGGAAACCTTTGTGATTGATAAAAAAGGCATGATTCGGTATAAACACATCGGCCCTCTATCCTGGGATGATTTAAATACAAAAATTAAACCTCTGATCAGCCAACTGAAACAGGAATTCTGATGATACACCGGTTACTTTTGTTGCTCATGCTAACGCTCAGCTTCAATCAAACTCACGCCGCATTTAATCTCAAACAGTTTGATAACCCGGAATATGCAGCGCGATACGAAAATTTAATTTATCAAATGCGTTGTCTGGTTTGCCAGAATCAAACCATTGCCGATTCAGATGCCGATCTTGCTCAAGACTTGCGAGATGAAATTTTCAAAATGATCAACTCAGGCAAAACCGATCAGCAAATCATTGAGTTCATGGTTGCACGTTATGGTGAATTCGTCTTGTACAAACCACGTGTCGAGAAAAAAACCTGGCTATTGTGGGGAGGACCAATGCTTTTGCTGTTTTCAGGCATCATCGTTTTATTCAGGAATGCTGCCCGCAGAAACAAGCATGTTGATATGGAAATCGATCAAGCAGCGCTTAACAAAGCCCGCTTGTTACTGGATGAGGAAGACAAACCGTGATCACATTCTGGGTAATCGCCGCTGTATTGACTGTTCTTGTCTTGCTGATACTGATCATACCAATACTGCGGACAACACAACAATCGACTACCTCAAACAACCGGACAACATTAAATATACAGCTAAGCCGTGACAGGCTGCATGAACTGGAACGCGATTATCATCAAAAAGGCCTGGATCCATCCCAATACCAGGCGATGAAACAGGAACTGGAACTGTCACTGGCAAAAGATCTTGAATCTGCTCCTGAATCCAGCACAGAACAATCAACTCCTGCTCAGGGAAAATGGGTTGCCTGGGTATTGGTGTTGTTTGTTCCCATTGTTGCGGTATCTCTTTACCTGAATTATGGTGATTTACGCGCTTTTGACCCATCCGCACAAGCACAGGCAAACACCAGGCAAACTGGAAGCCCAACCCAGCAGCCAAGTGCCGCATCAATCGAAAAAATGGTCGATGGACTTGCCAAACGTTTACAACAAGAACCAAATGACCCACAAGGCTGGATGATGCTGGGACGCTCTTACATGGTAATGGGACGTTATAAACTGGCAAGCAATGCCTATGCACAGCTGCAAAAACTGGTTGGTGATGACGTCAATGTGTTGCTCCAGTATGCACAGGCCAAAGTGATGAGTAACAACGAGCAATGGGATGCATCCTCAATCGCCATGGTTGAAAAAGCCCTTACGATTGAACCTGAAAACCCTGTCGCATTATCGCTAACCGGTATTCTTGCGGCTCGTCGCGGAAATCGTGACACTGCGATCAGTATGTGGCGCAAAGCTCAAACCACGATGCAGCCAAATTCTACCGAATACAATGAACTGGAAAACATGATAGCCTCCTTGTCCGGCAATACCACCCCTACAAACACTCAACGCACAACGAATCAAACGGCATCCGCAGCTGAGAAAAGCAGCTCCAAAGCAATTGCCCAGTCTATCAAGGTCAATGTCAGCATTACGCCTGAGCTCTTGACGCAGGCACAATCAGACCAGACTATTTTTATCTATGCACAAGCACTCACTGGTCCGCCAATGCCAATTGCCGTGGTGCGCAAAAAAGTCAGCGAACTTCCTGTGGTTGTGACACTAGATGATTCAATGGCGATGATGCCAACCCGAAAATTATCCAGTTTTGACCAGGTCCGCATCGCCGCACGTATTTCCCAATCTGGCTCAGCAATGCCAGCAACTGGCGATTTACAGGGCAAGGTTGAACCTGTGAGCACCGCAACGTCAACATCAGTTTCAGTTGTGATCGATCACATCTTGTAAACTGTCCACTAGTTGATTGTTAACGCCCCTGAAACCATCGATATGCCATTGAACATCGCTTCATGGTTGATCTCAAATCACAGCAACATGGTTGGTTGATCATCAATCAATCTATTTGCTGCTGATTCACAAACAAGCAAGCAAACACCTGCTCACTGCTCATCGTGCTTATTAACAAACAGTGCAACAACTGTTTTGTATCCTTTGGCATGGAAACCTGATTCTCAGCTCAACAACCAACACATCTGTAACAATTTAAAATTCAGGATAATTTCATATTGCGCCTTATATATATTTGGTGACTGAACCAGTTCAGCGAACACATCACTGGATATTCTCCATTGTTCCTGAAGGCATGAAATCAAATCGCTGTTTCAGCCAGGTTTATTTTTTTAACCTAGAGAGAAAAATTATGTCGTATTTAGTCCCTTCAGAATTCGTCACAAAAATGGTCGATGCAGGTGAATCAAAAATTTTCATGTCTGCTAGAGACACCTTGATTCGAGCCTATATGGCAGGTGCCATTCTCGCTCTGGCGGCTGTATTTGCTATAACAATTACAGTACAAACCGGTTCGCCAATTGTTGGTGCTATCCTGTTCCCGGTTGGTTTTTGTATGCTGTATCTCATGGGCTTTGATCTGCTCACCGGTGTGTTTGTATTATCACCACTTGCATTAGTGGATAAACGACCTGGGGTCACCCTAGGCGGGGTCTTAAGAAACTGGGGGCTGGTATTTGTTGGTAATTTTGCAGGCGCATTGACTGTGGCATTTATGATGGCGGTTGTTTTTACCTATGGATTCTCCATAGAACCAAACGTTGTTGGCAAAAAAATTGCTAGTATTGGCGAGGCACGTACACTGGGTTATGCCAAATATGGTCTGGCTGGCTGGGCAACTATTTTCATCCGGGGAATGTTGTGCAACTGGATGGTGTCCATGGGTGTGGTCGGCGCGATGATTTCCACATCGGTAAGCGGTAAAGTAATCGCCATGTGGATGCCTATTATGCTGTTCTTCGCGATGACATTCGAACATTCGGTTGTCAACATGTTCCTGTTTCCATCTGCAATGATTATGGGTGGAGATTTCTCGATTATGGATTACCTGATCTGGAATGAATTCCCCACCGTTTTGGGAAATCTGTTGGGTGGAATTGCGTTTACAGGGCTTACCTTATACAGCACACATATCAGGACAGCTCCAAAACGATCAATGAGATAATGACTTTTCTATTGATTCTTACTGTAACCGGAAACCGTGCCTGATCAACTAAGGATTTCTGTCGGTCAATATTCTGACAAAGGTCGCAAAGACATTAATCAGGATTTCCACGGTGTCTATATCCCTGAAGAACCACTATTAACCTCAAAAGGTATCGTTATTGCGCTGGCAGATGGCATCAGTAGTAGTGCTGTCAGCCAGATTGCCAGTGAAGCCACAGTGACTGGTTTTTTAGAAGATTATTACTGTACTTCGGATGCATGGTCAGTAAAAAAATCAGCGCAACGGGTTTTAGTTGCAACCAACTCCTGGCTATTTTCACAGACTCAACACAGTCAATACCGTTACGATAAAGATCGGGGCTATGTTTGTACATTGAGTGCGATGGTCATTAAGTCTACAACAGCGCATATTTTTCACTTGGGCGACACCCGGATTTACCAACTAAGTGAGAATAATCTAGAACAATTAACCAACGATCATCGGCTTTGGGTCTCAGAGAATAAAAGTTATCTAAGTCGAGCCATGGGCATCAATTCCACACTCGAGATTGATTATGATAATCGACAAGTAGTGATTGGTGATGTCTTTTTATTTTTAACCGATGGTGTTTATGAGTTTGTCAGCAATGACTTTATAATCAAGACTATCGGTGAATTCGACGATAATCTGGATAAAGCGGCGCAGACCATCGTACAAGAGGCTTACCAACAAGGGAGTACAGATAACTTAACCGCGCAAATTATCAGAATCGATGAACAACCTTCCTCTGACGCGAATGAAACTTATCAACAGTTAGCTGAATTACCGTTTCCGCCAATCCTGGAAGCAAGAGCAAATTTTGATGGCTACACAATAATCCGTGAGTTACATGGCAGCAGTCGAAGTCATGTTTATCTGGCAATGGACAATCAGGCAAACACGCAGGTCGTTCTGAAAACACCATCAATTGATCTTCAAGGTAATCCTGCTTATCTGGAACGGTTTCTGATGGAGGAATGGATTGCCCGACGTATCAACAGTGCGCATGTACTAAAACCCTGTGCCCAGACCAGAAAACGCCATTTTATCTACCTGGTGACAGAATTTATTGATGGCCAGACCTTAACGCAATGGATGATTGATCATCCGAAACCCGATCTAGAAACAGTGCGCGGGATTATTGAACAAATTGCCAAAGGATTGCGTGCATTTCATCGTCTGGAAATGCTGCATCAAGATATCAGGCCGGAAAACATCATGATTGATCATACTGGTACAGTGAAAATCATCGATTTTGGCTCTACCAGAGTTGCCGGTCTTTCGGAGATGACAACACCGATAGAGCAGGAAAACATATTAGGCACCGCACAATACACTGCCCCGGAGTATTTTCTGGGAGACTCTGGAACACCCGGTTCTGATCTTTTTTCCCTCGGCGTGATCGCATATCAGATGCTATCCGGAAAACTGCCCTACGGCGCAAAAGCAGCCAGAGCGACATCAAAGGCTGCACAAATGCGGCTCATATATGAATCACTGACCAGGAATAATCGTCAAATCCCGACATGGATTGACGGCGCTCTTCGCAAGGCAGTTCATCCAGATCCTTTCAAACGCTACCAGGAATTATCTGAATTCCTGTTTGATATGCGTCACCCAAATAAAGAATTTATCAATGCCAATCGTCCACCATTGCTGGAACGTAACCCCGTTATTTTCTGGAAAGGCGTTTCTGTTATCCTGCTGATAATCATTGTATTCTTGCTGAGTCAGTCTCCATGATTATTTTCTTAGCAGAGAATAACCAGCCAGGTCTGGTCAGACCTGGTTGTATAAAATCAGTAGTGGCATCAGCATTGCAAGTACCATTCACTGCAAAATTTTAAACTGTCAGCAGGATTAAATCACACTTGAAACCCTCACGATCTGCGTGCAAACATCCATCCACGACTCCAGGATTACAGCGTACTATAATCGTACACCCGCTTCTCCGAATGTGTCACAGGATTTGATATCTCCGGATTCAAGACCAGTTCGGAACCATTTGGTGCGTTGTTTTGCAGAACCGTGTGTGAATGCATCAGGATGAGCGCGACGACCAGCAGCCCGCATCAAGCGATCATCACCGACAGATGCTGCTGCACCCAGACCTTCTTCAATATCGCCTTGTTCAAGAATCTGGCGCTGCTTGTGTGCATTTCTTGCCCACACGCCGGCATAGCAATCCGCTTGCAATTCAAGCAGCACCGACAACGCATTCACATTACGTTGGCTTGCTCTTGCCTGCATGGCACGTACCTTATTCGAAGTTCCGATGAGATTCTGGACATGATGACCAATTTCATGTGCAATCACATAAGCGACAGCAAAATCACCATGTGCACCAAAACGCTGTAATTCATTCAGAAAACCCAGCTCAAAATAGACTTTCTCGTCACCCGGGCAATAAAACGGGCCCGATGCCGCTGAATTCATTCCACAGGCGGAACGTACCATGTCAGAATAAAGCACAAGCTTTGGTGGTCTGTATCGGGCTCCGGCTTGTTTGAATATGTTCCCCCAGGTATCTTCTGTGTCCGCAAGTACAACGGAAAGAAAATCGGCAACCGCCTGATCTTCAGGGCTCGATTTCCTTGGAGTCGCAGGAGTTGATGGTGATTGCAGCGCACCAATCCCGCCCATGTTGTTCAATACTTCAATTGGGTTTTGACCAAGCAAAAAACTGGCAACCAGAGCCAAAATAATCATGCCGCCACCCACTTTCATACCCCCTCGTGCCATGGGAGCGCCCCGACGATCTTCTACATTACTGCTACGCCGTCCTTTTCGCCAACGCATATGAATCTCCTGATATTTTCCAAATCGTTAAAGACAATTAATCATGTTAATTGCAAGCAGACTAAAATAGTACCAGAATATGTAGTCATTTGGTCTGGAATCAGTACACTGGTTCACTATCACATCGTAAAACACGTGAATTTCGCTGAAATTGTATTCAATATTTCATCGCTAAATATATTCTGTCAACAATGAGGAAAATGTGAAAAGCACGCAAACGAAGGCATTAATACTGAAAGACCTGACAAAGATCTACGCCAAAAATATTAAAGCAATTGAAAATATCAATCTGGAAGTTGAGGCTGGCGACTTTTTTGCTCTGCTCGGACCAAATGGAGCTGGCAAATCAACAACAATCGGTATCATTAGTTCACTTGTCAATAAAACAGCAGGAAAAGTCAGT
>DRLZ01000262.1 GCA_011322755.1 Crenotrichaceae bacterium | reverse complement strand
TTTAACATCGATAGCAAAGATGCAATCTTGACACGCATCTGGCGGCGGTCAACAATCATATCCACTGCACCATGATCAACCAGAAATTCGCTGCGCTGAAAACCTTCTGGCAATTTTTCATGAACTGTTTGTTCAATGACTCTCGGTCCTGCAAAGCCAATCAATGCTTTCGGTTCGGCAATGTTAATATCACCCAGCATTGCCAGACTGGCTGAAACACCGCCCATGGTCGGATCTGTCAGCACTGAGATAAAAGGTTGTCGGGCTTCCTGCAAGCGCGCAAGCGCAGCGCTGGTTTTTGCCATTTGCATTAACGAAAACAGTGATTCCTGCATTCGCGCGCCACCACTGGCGCTAAAACACACAAATGGAATTGCGTTTTCAAGACAGGTATTTACCCCACGGATAAATCGCTCCCCGACAACAGAGCCCATGGAACCACCCATAAAACCAAAGTTAAAAGCAGCGGCAACCAGATCACGTCCCAGTAATTTCCCTTTGACGACAATCAGCGCATCTTTTTCACTGGTTTTCTTTTGTGCCTGATTGAGACGGTCTTTGTATTTTTTTGAATCCTTGAATTTTAATGGATCTGCTGAGCGAAGTTCGGCACCGATTTCATCACGCTGAGAGGGATCAAGAAAAACATCAAGACGGCGACGACCGCTGATCCGCATGTGATGATCACATTTCGGACACACTTCCAGATTGCGTTCCAGTTCAGATTTGTACAACAACGCTTGACAATTGTCACATTTACTCCACAAACCCTCGGGTACAGTGACACTTTTTTTTGATGATTCAGTCAGTATTTTTGACGGAACCAGTTTTTCATACCAGCTCATTAAGGCTTACCCATTTTCAAGAATATCATCCAGTTACAAATCAAAACCGACTCAAATTGAGTCCAAACCGGCTCGCATGGACTGCAGTAACCGGGAAACAGCTTCAACAGCTGTCCCAGGTGAATCCGTGCAGGATTCAATCTGCTCAATTAAGGCACTACCGACCACAACACCATCAGCCAACTTTCCAATTGCGTGTGCCGTATCTGCATTCTTTACACCAAAACCAACACCAACCGGAAGATCGGTCAGCGAGCGGATTTGAGCAAGTTTGTGTTCAACACTTTCCAGATCAAGATGACCCGCACCAGTCACACCTTTCAGCGAGACATAATACAGATATCCACTGGCAATTGATACGATCTTGCGAATACGCTGTTCAGTGCTATTTGGCGCTAACAGAAAAATCATGTCAATGGCATTGGCTTTCAAATGTTCTGTGAGTGATCCGGTTTCTTCCGGCGGCATATCAACGATTAAAACGCCATCAACACCGGCCTCTCCTGCAGTGTTGGCAAATAACTCGTAACCCATCACTTCAATGGGATTCAGATAACCCATCAACACAACCGGTGTTTGGGTGTCTTGCTGCCTGAATTGCTGCACCATCGCCAGGACATCGCGTAATCCCACACCTTGTTCCAGCGCACGTTCGCTGGCACGCTGGATAGTCGGACCATCTGCCATGGGATCAGAAAAAGGTACACCTAATTCAATCACATCGCTGCCGGCAGCAACCATTGCATGCATCATGGGTACAGTTATTGATGGCGCAGGATCACCTGCTGTGACATATGGAATCAATGCCTTGCGTTGTTTGCTTCGTAAATCCTGAAAAGTCTGTTGTAAGCGGCTCATAAATCAATCCCGTCTACGCTGGCGACCGTGTGCATATCCTTGTCTCCGCGACCGGATAAATTAACCAGTACAGTCTGATCAGAACGCATGTCAGCAGCAAGTTTTGTCGCATAAGCCAGTGCGTGACTTGATTCAAGCGCAGGGATAATTCCTTCGCCACGGGTGAGTGAGTGGAATGCTTGCAGGGCTTCCTGGTTGGTAATGTTGACGTAAGAGACACGACCTTGATCTTTTAACCAAGCGTGCTCCGGGCCAACTCCAGGGTAGTCCAGACCCGCCGAGACTGAATGTGCTTCGAGAATCTGGCCATTATCATCTTCCATAAGATAGGTTCGATTACCATGTAATACCCCAGGCCGTCCGGCGCACAAAGGGGCTGAATGCCGGCCTGTTTCAATGCCATCGCCCGCTGCTTCTACGCCGTACATCGCGACTGAGTCATCACTGATAAATGGGTAAAATAAGCCAATCGCATTGGAACCGCCACCAACACAGGCAACCAGCGCATCGGGTAAACGATCAGTTGCCTGGATGATTTGCTGACGTGCTTCGCGACCGATAATTGCCTGAAAATCACGTACTAATGCTGGATACGGATGAGGACCTGCAACTGTACCGATAATATAAAATGTATGATCAACATTGGTTACCCAGTCCCGCATTGCCTCATTCAAAGCATCTTTAAGCGTACGCGAACCCGACTCAACCGGCACCACTGTTGCCCCCAGAAGCTTCATTCGATACACATTCTGGGCTTGTCGTGCAACATCCACCGCGCCCATATAAACAACACATTCCAACCCCAGACGCGCTGCAACTGTCGCCGTTGCAACACCATGCTGCCCTGCTCCGGTTTCTGCGATAATCCGGGTTTTCCCCATACGACTCGCCAGCAACGCCTGTCCAACCGTATTATTTACCTTGTG
>DRLZ01000261.1 GCA_011322755.1 Crenotrichaceae bacterium | reverse complement strand
TCAGGAGTTTTGCTTTTCTGATGTGCTGGTTAAGCTGTCAACCAGACCTGAGAGTCGGGTCGGTGATGATTCCGTATGGGATAAAGCTGAGTCAGCTCTTGAACAGGCACTTAATGACAAACAGCTGGACTGGGAACTGCAACCTGGTGAGGGTGCATTTTATGGTCCAAAAATTGAGTTCTCGCTACGCGACAGTATTGGTCGTGTCTGGCAATGTGGGACAATTCAGGTTGATTTCTCCATGCCGGAACGTCTTGATGCAAGCTATATTGCTGGTGATGGTTCACGCCATACGCCGGTTATGTTGCATCGTGCGATACTAGGTTCGATTGAACGATTTATTGGTATTTTGATTGAACATCATGCGGGTTTTTTTCCTTTCTGGCTGGCTCCGGTTCAGGCAGTTATTATTCCAATTGCTGAGCGTCATGCAGACTATGCGCGAGTCGTTGAGACACTGATGATGGAACCCGGTTTTCGAATCAAGTCAGATTTGAGAAACGAAAAGGTTGGGTTTAAAATACGCGAGCACTCAATGCAGCGTATTCCTTACTTGTTGATTCTTGGTGATAAAGAAGTTGAGGCTCAAACAATCACTGTACGAACTCAAAAAGGTGAGGATTTGGGCGTTTTTGATATCGATCAGCTTAAGCAGTATTTAGATTCAGAAATTCAACAAGATGGTGGTGTTTAGTTTAGAAATCATGCATAATTAGCTGCTGCCATTGCTGGCCATAATGATTGTGCAATGTGAAAGTGTTACTGAGAAGTAGAGGATTTATAGGTTAAGAGTCGACTGGAGGTATTGGAAATCGCTTTAAAGAAAGAAGATCGAATCAATAGCAGGATTACAGCGCCAAAAGTACGTGTTATTGACACAAAAGGTGAACAAGCCGGAGTCATGGCAATAAAAGATGCATTGCGTCTCGCTTCTGAAGAAGATCTTGATCTTGTTGAAATTTCACCAAATGCTGATCCACCTGTTTGTCGAATAATGAATTATGGCAAGTTTCAGTTTGAGCAAAACAAAAAACAGCAAGTTGCCAAGAAGAAACAAAAACAAATTCAGGTAAAAGAGATCAAGTTTCGTCCGGGAACTGGCGAAGGTGATTACCAGGTTAAGTTGCGGAGTCTGACGCGGTTTTTAACTGACGGTGATAAAACCAAGGTAACAGTACGTTTTAGAGGTCGGGAAATGGCTCATAAAGACTTGGGTATGGATCTGATGAAGCGTATTGAATCTGATTTGTCAGAACTATCAATTGTTGAGCAATATCCAAAACAGGAAGGTCGTCAAATGGTCATGGTTTTGGCGCCAAAAAAAACCAGCAAAGCTACATAAGCAATATTTAATTAATTAGGAAAAACAAATGCCCAAGTTAAAGTCTAATCGTGGAGCAGCCAAGCGATTTAAGCGAAGAGGTTCTGGTGGACTAAAATGTCATCACTCACACCGTCGCCATATTCTCACCAAGAAAACCACTAAGAGAAAACGTCAGTTACGGTCAGCAATGGTTGTTCCAGCATCTGATGTTGTATCTGTAAAACAGATGTTACCTTACAGTTGACTTTAACAGGCTTCTCAGAATATCGATGAGAAGAATGCAGGAAAAAATACGATAGATAGAAAAGTACAACATGATAAGGTGTGAGGCCTTTTCTAACGTCTTGAGATGTATTTGGTGCTTGTCGAATTCGCAGCTTGCAAGCGCGTAATTGCTGATAGCATTGCATAGATATTTTATCGTAAGACAGGTTATTTTAATTTCTGATGGTGTTCTATCTCCATTAGGTGAGTTCTATTGATAGTTTTGAGTAAAGAGGTTTTTTAACATATGTCCAGGGTTAAACGTGGTGTTACGGCACGCGCACGTCATAAGAAAGTATTAAAGCAGGCAAAGGGTTATTACGGTGCGCGGAGTCGTGTTTATCGAGTAGCTAAACAAGCAGTTATTAAAGCGGGTCAGTATGCGTACCGTGACCGCAAGCAACGCAAACGCCAGTTTCGCCAATTGTGGATTACTAGAATCAACGCTGCTGCACGTTTGCATGGTCTCTCATATAGCCGTTTTATCAATGGCTTAAGCAAAGCATCGATCGAAGTAGATAGAAAAGTACTCGCTGATCTAGCCGTCAATGATAAGGATGCATTTGCTGAATTAGCCAGGTTAGCTCAGGCTCAATTGTAGTTGGATTCTGATTTTTTGGTTTTCTCAATTTTACATTTTTCCACCTAACCAATCACGGCTTACGGCAACTACTTTGGTTAGCGACAATTGAATGTTTATTCTCGTTGTTGCTATTTAGTGCTGTATGTGACTGATGAATAGTTGACTGTGGAGTCTAGGTTGATCTTGTAATTGTCGTCAGACATTCTTTTGTTTTTTCCTGGCTGAATTGGAAATGCCACGTACTCTTTGAGGAATACCACTGATTCGGTGATTTATTGATAGGCAGCTTGAGTTTAAAACAACGTGTAAGTTCATTTCGCCAACCATAAGGCTGTAAATTATTTGTTTGTCACTGAGGCTTGATTTGTGGAGACTGATTTAGCAACTAACTCGCTAGAAACCATGTTGGCGGACGCACAGAAAGCAATTTCAGCAGCCGAAAATCAACATGCGTTGGATCAGGTGCGAGTTGAATTCCTGGGTAAGAAAGGTCTGTTTACTCAACAAATGAAGAAGTTGTCCAAGCTTCCGATCGGTCAGCGTCCCGCTGCAGGGCAGTTGATTAATCAGGCCAAGTCACAATTTCAAAATTTACTGGAATCACGTAAGCAGTTGTTAAGTCAACAGGAGCTGGAACAGCGACTTGCTGCTGAGACGATAGATGTCACATTGCCTTCACGCTGCTATACCAGAGGTGGTTTGCATCCAGTGACGCATACTTTGCGTCGTATTCAATCGATATTAGGCAGCGCTGGCTTTAAGGTTGAGACAGGTCCCGAAATAGAAGATGACTTCCATAATTTTGAAGCTCTGAATATTCCCGATCATCATCCCGCCCGGGCTATGCATGATACCTTTTATTTCGATCAACATACTTTGCTGCGTACTCATACATCTCCGGTTCAAGTACGGGTCATGCAAAATCAGAAGCCTCCGTTGCGGGTAATTGCTCCAGGTCGTGTGTTCCGATGTGATTCTGATTTGACTCATTCGCCAATGTTTCACCAGGTAGAAGGCTTTATGGTTGATGATGATGTCAGCTTTGCTGACTTGAAAGGTTTGTTATACGATTTTCTAAGAGCATTTTTTGAACGTGATGTCGATGTTAGATTCAGACCTTCATATTTTCCGTTTACCGAGCCATCAGCAGAAGTCGATATTGAATGTGTTATTTGTAATGGCGATGGTTGTCGTGTCTGTAGCCACACTGGATGGTTGGAAGTACTTGGGTGTGGGATGATTCATCCGCATGTTTTTGAATCTGTCAATATTGACTCCGATGAATTTACCGGTTTTGCGTTTGGTATGGGTGTTGAGCGGTTGGCTATGCTGCGTTACGGCATCAACGACCTACGCCTTTTTTTTGAAAACGATCTGCGTTTTCTCTCCCAATTCAATTAACTGAACGTTTGAAGAGATTTCGATGCAATTCAGCGAAGCATGGCTACGAGAGTGGGTAAACCCGCCAGTTGATTCACAACAACTTGCTCATCAACTGACAATGGCAGGGTTAGAGGTTGATAGTATCGAGCCTGCCGCACTGCAATTTACCTCGGTTGTTATTGGAGAGGTCGTGGATTGTCAGCCACATCCGGATGCAGACCGGCTAACAGTATGCCAGGTTTCTGTTGGCGAAGAGAAACAGCTTCAAATTGTTTGCGGAGCCAATAACGTCAAAGCAGGAATTCGCGTTCCTACAGCGATTGAAGGAGCTGAGTTACCTGATAATTTTAAGATAAAAGCAACGATATTACGTGGTATTCAATCAGCTGGGATGTTGTGTGCAGCGACTGAGCTGGGTCTTGGTGATCAATCAGATGGGCTAATGATACTTCCGGCCGATGCCCCGGTTGGCGAAGATATTCGTGATTATCTACAGCTGGAAGATACCATTTTTGAAGTGGATCTAACTCCGAATCGAGCCGATTGTTTGAGTATTCGTGGTATTGCTCGTGAAGTCGCATTGCTCAATCAATCTCACTATCAAAGTCAAGAAACACCCGCTATATCGATAGCTGCCGAAAAGCAACATTTAATTCAAGTTGATGAACCAGCGAGCTGTCCACTCTATCTTGGGCGAGTGATTGAAAATGTAAAGCCGTTTGCTGTTACACCTTTGTGGATGCAGGAACGGCTTCGTCGTTCAGGGTTGCGTAGTCTCGGCGCAGTTATTGATGTGACAAACTATGTTTTGCTTGAGTTGGGTCAGCCACTTCACGCATTTGATCTGGACAAGATTTCCGGAACAATTCATGTTCGGTTTGCAGCCAAAGGTGAAAAATTATTATTGCTAAATGACCAAGAAATAGAAATGTCAGATACAACTCTGGTCATTGCCGACGATGAAAAAGCACTTGCATTGGCAGGTATCATGGGAGGTTCTCAATCCGCAGTGTCGGATAACACGATAGATTTGTTGCTAGAATGTGCCTTTTTTAGTCCCAAGGTGATTATGGGCAAGGCTAGGAATTATGGTCTTCATACTGACTCATCACATCGTTTTGAACGTGGAGTTGATCCTGAATTACAAACACATGCAATTGAATATGCGACACAATTAATCATTTCAATAGCTGGAGGTAGGCCGGGGCCGATTGTCGATGTCAAGTCAGAGCAAGATCTTCCGTCAGGCAACACGATTCTGTTACGGCGCAAACGACTTAGTCAAGTGCTTGGGCAAGAGCTTGAAGATCAGCGAGTGACTGATATTCTAAACGGGTTGGGTATGTCATGTTCGATAAAAGAATCAGGCTGGGAAGTCAGACCACCAAGCTTCCGCTTTGATGTTGCTATCGAAGCTGACTTGGTTGAAGAAATCGCGCGTATTCACGGATACGACCAATTACCAAAGCGGCAAATCAAAATGCCGGTTGAGTTGTCAGAGTATTCAGAAACAGCTGTTACCCTTGACCGACTTAAAGATATTCTTGTGGATCGAGATTATCAGGAGGCGATCACTTTCAGTTTTGGTGATTCTGATTTGTTACAACAGTTTGAGCCTGAATTGAGTGGATTGGTCTTGAAGAACCCAATCTCATCTGAATTATCCACCATGCGAACCAGTCTCTGGCCCGGGTTAATACAGGCTCTGCAGTATAATCTTAATCGTCAGCAGGAACGGGTACGCTTGTTTGAGTCAGGGTTAAAGTTTATTCGAGAGAATGAAGAGTTGCTGCAAAATTATGTGTTGGCTGGAGCTATTACCGGAACAATACAGCCTTTATCGTGGACTACAGAGAATCGAACAGTTGACTTTTTTGATATAAAAGCTGATATAGAAGCAATATTTGGTGCGGGTCGTCACAAAATTCAATTCACTACAGGAAAGCATCCCGCCCTACATCCTGGACAGACCGCTTTTGTTAGACTTGATGATGGTGCAAAAGTCGGTGTATTAGGTATGCTACATCCAGAATTGGAGAAACAGCTTGGGTTTGATCGAAATGTGTTTGTTTTTGAGATCAACCTTGTTGATACACTAAAACGTAATGTCCCTCATTTTGAAGTGCTTTCCCGGTTTCCTGCAGTACGACGTGACCTCTCTATTACAGTTAAAAACAATGTGTTGGCAGACGATTTAGTCAATGCAATACTGAAATTCGAGGGTAGTCTTATAAAAAATGTGACAATTTTTGACGTATACCACGGAAAAGGGGTAGAATCTGGTTATAAGAGTGTAGCTTTAGCACTGATTTTACAAGATAAAATGAAAACACTGACTGATGTTGAGATAGATGCTATAGTTTCCGGGGTACTGGTTTTTCTGGAAGAGAAATTTGACGCAAGGCTGAGAGATTAAAGTATGGCACTAACAAAAGCAGACCTTGCTGAGCAGTTATATGATGAGCTTGGCTTGAATAAGCGTGAAGCGAAAGAGATCGTTGAGCTTTTTTTTGAAGAAATCAAAGCATCACTTGAAGTTGGTGATTCAGCAAAAATATCAAGTTTCGGGAATTTTGAATTACGTGATAAGTCAGAGCGTCCAGGGCGTAATCCAAAAACAGGAGAAGAAATCCCGATTAGTGCGAGACGAGTTGTCACGTTTCGACCAGGGCAGAAATTAAAGACTCGAGTGGAAAATTATGCTGGAACCGAATAACATTCAAGAATTACCACCAATACCTGTTAAAAGGTACTTTACAATTGGTGAAGTAAGTGACTTATGCGCTGTCAAACCGCATGTTCTCCGCTATTGGGAGCAGGAATTTCCACAATTAAAACCTGTGAAACGCCGTGGAAATCGTCGTTACTATCAACGTCACGATGTGATGATGATCAGGCAGATTAGAACCTTACTTTATGAGCAAGGATATACAATTGGTGGTGCAAGAGCCCACCTAAATAGTGATGTATCAGATACTGATGCCAAAACGTCACTAATTCTCCAACAACTGACTTCTGAATTAGAGGAAATTCTCCAGGTTCTTGATTGACCGAGGGTATTATCTTGCAGTGATGTAGCACGGCTGCCATGCTCATTACAGTCGTGATTGTGAGCTAGCACAGTAATATTCTTTTCTCATTCATCATTCTGTATTGCTGTTTTCTCGGGGCGTAGCGCAGTCTGGTAGCGCACCTGTATGGGGTGCAGGTGGTCAGAGGTTCAAATCCTCTCGTCCCGACCATACAAATACAGTTAGTACAATGACATTCGTTTTGAGGCATTGCTAATATAGTATAGTTAGCGTTCCATTTCTTTTGTGCATCAATAGCAATATAGACAGCTCAAGCATGCGCACACTTTTTGTGTAGCATTTTGATTTCCTTCTCATGCGAGCAAGAAAATGCCTGAAAAGACTATTATA
>DRLZ01000260.1 GCA_011322755.1 Crenotrichaceae bacterium | reverse complement strand
TTGCATCATCATCACCAAGAAGACGTCAACTACTTGACCAGCTTGGGTTTATATATACCGTTGTCGCTGTAAACATTGATGAAACACCACATCGAAATGAAAGCCCGCTCAGTTATGTCAAGCGTATGGCACTGGAAAAAGCCAGAGAAGGATGGGGGCGATCCAAAAATACACCTGTTTTAGCTGCTGACACGATTTGTGTCCTGGATCAACAAATTCTCGGCAAACCTGCTTCGGAACATGCCGCTCAACACATGCTTGGCAAACTGTCAGGACGAACACATACTGTTATTACTGCCGTATCGCTTTATAATGGGCAACATCAACAACGTGTAAACAAAAGCAAGATTCGTTTTAAACAATTGAGTACAACTGAAATACACCAGTATTGTCAAACACAGGAACCACTAGGAAAAGCCGGTTCCTACGCACTTCAAGGCCATGCAGCGGTATTTATTGAAACTATCACGGGTAGTTATTCAGGTATTGTTGGTCTCCCATTGTATGAAACAGCCGAACTGCTAAACCGGATTGGTATTTCTGTCTTTCCTGCAAAATTACAACAATGAGCAATGAGATCCTGATCAATGTCACCTCCCCCGAAACCCGCGTGGCATTGGTTGAGAACGGGGTTTTGCATGAATTGATCATCGAACGCGCACATCGTCGCGGTCTCGTCGGAAATATCTATAAAGGCATTGTGTGTCGCGTATTACCCGGGATGCAAGCAGCATTTATTGACGTTGGTCTGGAACGTGCCGCATTTTTACATGCATCTGACTTGGGAATACACGATACCGACTCAGCAGGAACTGAAAATATAGAGCACTTTCTTGAAGAAAACCAGACTGTCATCGTACAGGTCACCAAAGATCCATTAGGAAACAAGGGTGCAAGACTGACTTCTGAGCTTGCAATACCATCTCGATACATGGTTTATATGCCATATGGTCAGGTTAATGGTGTATCCCAGCGAATTGAATGCGAAAATGAACGAATACGATTGCGTACTTGCATGGATGATTTTCGCTGTGAATTCAAAACCGGCTCTTATATCGCACGCACGGCTGCAGAGAGTGTCGATACGGGTATCTTGCGTGCAGATATGCTGTTTTTGCTCAAATTATGGAATTCAGTTGAACCCAAGCTGGAAGACACTGAACCTGGCAAGCTTGTACATCAGGATTTACCGCTCAGTGTACGCGTGATTCGTGATTTGTATCGACATGATATTGATAAAATCAGGGTTGATTCTGCACAAACGCATGGGCGTCTTGTGCGTTTTGCCCAGGAATTTGCGCCTGAACTCACCCCTTATATTGAGTATTATACCGGCAATCGGCCTGTTTTTGATATCTATAGTGTCGAAGATGAAGTACAAAAAGCGCTGGCACGTAAAGTCACGCTTAAGTCTGGCGGCCACCTGGTATTTGATCAAACAGAAGCAATGACGACTGTCGATGTCAATACAGGCGCCTATGTCGGAAAACGCAGCCTTGAAGAAACAATTTTTAAAACCAATCTGGAAGCAGCACAAGTGATTGCGCGTCAACTCAGACTGAGGAATCTTGGCGGCATTATCATTCTGGATTTCATCGACATGAATGACCAAAATCATCGCGATCAGGTATTACAAGCACTGGAAAAACATCTTGAAAGAGACCATGCCAAAACCATGATTAGCCAGGTATCACCACTGGGTCTGGTTGAAATGACGCGTAAACGGACGCGTGAAAGCCTGGAACATATCCTCTGTGAACCTTGTTCTACATGTGGTGGACGCGGGGTTCTAAAGACAGCAGAAACCACCTGCCTGGAGATTTTTCGCGAGATTATACGAGAAGCGCGTCAATATGAAATGAACAGCTTGCTGGTGTTAGCCAATAACGATGTTGTGGAACGCTTGCTTGATGAAGAAGCTAACACCATTGCAGAACTGGAACGCACTTTGGGAGTACAGATCAAATTTCGTGTTGAAAATCAATACTCACAGGAACAATATGATGTTGTTTTGCTGTAGACTTTACCCCTAGTAAAACAATCAAGGCGTTTCCCTGAAATCAATATGTTACATATGCGACAAGTTGAGTAACCGCTCGATGATACTATGCTAACGACCAACGCTGAATCTGATCACGCAGGGCAATCCCTGATAGGACATTGACCAGCAATCATTTCATTTTAAATTCTGCACAACAAATCCTGATAGTCAGAATTTGATTATTACGCTGTTCCATCACTTGAAAACTTTTCGTCGTAAACACATTTATTCGATTTTGGCTGGCACAATCATTGCCCTCGCCATCATCATCACGCTGCTTAGAATTGGGCTTTTTCTTCTCAATCAAAACCCATCGCTATTAACTCAACGACTCAGCCAGTCACTTGGCAAGACTGTTCACATCGGTGGACTCCATGCGCAGCTACACTATTTTCAGCCTGAGATCCTGCTTGATAATGTTGTCATTTTTGATCAAACCGGGCAACACATTCTCTCCTTCAAACAAGGGCTTGTGCGGTTAAATATCTTGCCACTTGTCACCACTGGTAAAATACAACCCACTCTACTCGCTGCCGATCATGCACAATTAAGCCTGCAAAAAGACCAGCAGGGGAAAATCATGCTTGTCGGCTTTGGTGGTGACGGTGACTTTTTTTCTTCAATGATCAAATCCGGCAGTTACTATTTAATGAAC
Source organism: Crenotrichaceae bacterium (assembly GCA_011322755.1). GTDB lineage: Bacteria > Pseudomonadota > Gammaproteobacteria > Methylococcales > DRLZ01 > DRLZ01. The sequence goes on along the minus strand of DRLZ01000260.1, from coordinate 3 downwards.
AGT
>DRLZ01000259.1 GCA_011322755.1 Crenotrichaceae bacterium | reverse complement strand
GATGGGCAGCCATTTATCGTGTTCCCATCTCCCGTCTTTGTTTTTTGATAATTGAAGACCGGGTTGTTTCAGATTGATACGGTTAATTTCAAGTAAATCCTGGTGTTTAAGGCGGATATTGTCAACAAGCAAGGAGTCAAACCACATGGAATAGGAAGCGGGTGTTGCTTCCCGCTGCATGGCGAGCAGTTGTTTTAGTGCTACCTTGCCAACAATTATATTATCAGCAGAGTTTATTTGAATCCCGTCAACACTGATGTCCTGTAAACGGAGCAGGTCACTGTGTATTGCAGGGTTATTGATTCGGGTGGCACTTATATTCAGGTTTCCATTTATGCGTAAAACACCTTTCACGGGGTTAACAGTGATTTTACCTTTCCAGCTGCTTTGTTTTTGTGTCAGGCAGTAGTCCAGTTTTTCATTGACATCCTGAAAACAGAAGTCGGGTTTGACAATGCTTATGTCACCGAGTGTAGTGGTAAATGAGGCTGGTTTTTTATTATTGCTAGCAGCCGCTTTTTCGGTTTTACCGGTTTCTTCTTTTTCACCAGTGGCAGGAAGCAGGCGATTGTGTAACCACAGGGCCTGTTCATCTTTTTTAAGAAAGGCTTTTGGCGTATCTATTTTAATATTGCCAATGTCCAGCGTATTTTGTTTAACAAATGAGATTTTATTGATGACTATCTGTTTGCTGGCAAAAGTGCTTTTATCATTTGCTTTAGCATATTGCAGGGTGTTCAGTTTGTTGAGTGTAAGTTTGCCGATATTAATAGCATCCAGAGATTGTACGTCTATACCGTTAATGGCAAGCGTCTCAAGATCAAGCAGGTAGCGATTTTCAAGTTGATTGTTAATTCGGGTCTGCTGAAATTTAAGTTCACCCTTTGCAGTTAACTGATGGCTGGCGCTGTCAAAACTGCCATGACCAGCCCATAAAAGACTGTCTTGAGTAAAGCACAGGTAGGTGCTGATAGACTGGTCATGGTAACAGAAGTCGGCATTATTTATACTGAGCGTGCCAAAATCAGCTGAAAACATCTCTGAATCCGGACTGGATTTGGCATCTGACGTGGCGACAGGATCTGGAGTATTGCCATTGCTATTGCCGTTGCTATTGGAGTTGTTCGGCTGATGAATCCATTTCTTGTAAGTAAACAGGCCGGCTTTGTCCTTCTGGATAAACAAGCCAGGATCATTGACAGAGATGTCAGCCACAGACAATTGGTGGAGTTGTTTAAAATGAATGTCATTGATTTGTAGCGATTTTGTACGAACAGTATCAATATGTTCCTTGTCGTCTCGTTGCAGGCCGGAAACATTTTCAAACACAATTGAGGCGATAGCGATGTCATTTAATGTTTTGATAACAACATCGTTTAGTTGAAAGTTTTCAATTTCAATCAACTTTTTCTGTAGCAGGTTATCGGTAATAGCAAAGTGATTAAGTTGAAAGTCACCATTTGAATTGTAATAGAGTCTAACGACTTCATCCTTCTGATTATGTTCCTGTGACAGTTGGTTATCAGATTTATGACTGATGTTGCCGTTCCAGCTCAAACTACTGAGATGCAGGCAGTAGTCGATATTTCGAGTGTTGTCCGATGCCTGGTCAATATCGGTGTGATGTTGTTGATAACAGACATTAATATCTGATAGTTCTATGGTGTTGAGTGACGTTCCCCAGGGAGTCTCGGGTGCTTCATTGTCGCCGGAGTCGGTACTGGCTTCATTGTTGTCACTATCATTAAAAAGAATGCCGGAAACAACCGTGGCATTGTTGTAGCGTTCAATGTCGAGTTTAATGTTGTCCAGCTTCACCCGGTTAACCTGTACGGTTTTGCTGGACAGAGGCGACCAGTCCCAGAAAAGCTCGATGTCACCAATAGTAAAATGGTGGTTTCTGTTGTCAGTGCCGGTTGCATTCTTGAGGACAATGCTGCCACTGATGATTTTTATGCGGATGTCTTCGATATTGGCATCAATGCCCTTGTCGTTCAGCCACGATACAGTGGTATGAATAACGGCGTAGGGCAGAGCAATGCGTGCAATAATCAGTAGTACAATAAAACCTGTGATGGCTAAAAGAATACGGGCGCGGCTGGTTTGCGTCTGGTAATAATGTTTGAAAGTATTAAGAATATTTTGCATAAGAGGCTCTGACTGTCTACCTTGACTGTTCGTTTAGCGAATTACCGGAGGAACGTAACATCTGAAGAATATTGTACTGTATGTTGCGGTTCAGCAGATGGCGCGCCTGTCGCCCTTTTTCAATGGCAATCTGATTGATTATCAACTGATTATCACCATCCTGATTAACGTATTCAAGTCTGACTAAAGTATCAATAAAATTAGTGATTAATTTTTTATCAAAAAAGTCCGGAGAATTTATTTCGTGGATAAGAGAGATTCGTTGCGCCATCAGATAACATTGATGTTCCAGCTTGTCACGAGTTGGCGGATTCTTTTGCTGATTGGCCAGTAGCGCAAAAATAATATAGTACAACTCAAGCACAGGGGAGATGACTCTGCCCAGCAAATGCAGCTGCACATGTTCTTGCGAAGAGGTTTTTGGACGAGAGTATATATCGGTGCCTTCACTTTTTATCAGCAAGCCCATATCAGCCAGTTGGTTTAATATCCGGTCAGTAACCTGTTCAATTACCTCTGTCTCCCAGCTCAGATACAATTCTGATTTTAAAAACGGATAGGCAACCGTTATAAAACGTAATATTTTTTCCCGTCCCATGGTAGCGGCATTGATAAAGCAGCAGGCAATAAGTGAGGGTAAGGCAAACAGGTGAATGGTATTGTTGCGATAGTAAGTAAGCAGGACGGCCATAGGGCGATCAAGGTAAATGAAGTCGCCCATTTCATGGCTGCGACGTTTAACCAGTTTTAACATTTCACCGCGTTTGATTTGCTCTCTGGCATCAATGCGGGTCACACTTACATTGTCGGCATAATCAAGTTTATTTATCAGTTCGACAAAAATATTCAGTATCCGTAGCAGGTCACCCTCATCCATCGCCTGATTACTGGTCGATAACAGAGCAGTGGAAATAAGGTTG
>DRLZ01000258.1 GCA_011322755.1 Crenotrichaceae bacterium | reverse complement strand
TTGAGTACAAAAAAACCCACAAGTTTCTTATTAAATTATAAATTTCATAATGTTAATATTACTAGTTAATGTGATTTATAGATTTAACGCCCGTATTAAAACGCATACAAATTCAAAATATGTGACGTAGATCATCATTTCTAGCGTTCAGCCAGGGTACATTATTTGCTTCAAATCACAGAATCGTGGAAATCTCTAACCTTTATCAAAAAATAACTTCTCCTCCAGTGATTTCCCCTTGAGCAGCTGTCTGTAATTCCAATGTTTCTCTGCTAAACAAGTCATAACCTGTAAATCCATTCTTGACTGCAATACCGGATTATATTCAATAATGTATTCATTTTTCTGCGAACTGGAAACATCGACAACACCATCAATCGCTTGTAGTGTTTGAATCACTTCATTATCAGGATAGGATTCCATTTGCACTGTTAAAAACAGATTCTGATTATCAGCATCAATTGTCTGGTACGGTTTCATTTGACCGTTATCCAGTAGTAATACCCGCTTGCATAAACGATCCAGTTCTTCAAGATGATGCGAGCTGATAATAAATGTTGTGCTGGACACCTGTTCGCTAATCACTGAGCGGATATTTCGGGTATTGACCGGATCAAGACCGGCCGTTGGTTCATCCAGAATGACGATTTGCGGGTTTCCAATCAAGGCCTGGGCAATCAGCACTCGCTTTCCCATACCATGGCTGAGAGCCAGCGGTTTTTCCTTGCCTATCGCATCCAGATCAACAGCTTCTAGCACCCTCACCGCCTCTGCCCTGGCTTGATGTGTTTGAAAACCCTGTAACCTTGCATAAAACTCCAGTTGCTCGGCAATAGTAAATCCGGGATCAAGCTTTGAATCCTGCGGCAATGCCGACACCTTCCCAATTAGCTCAGCAGCTCCCGGAGAACAGCCAAACAGCTTAACCACTCCTGAGGTTGGTCGCAAAAAACCGCACAAAATATTCAGCAGCGTGGTTTTACCCGCCCCGTTCGGACCAACAAGCCCGACAGGCTCACCCGATGTCACCTCAAAAGTCACATCATTGAGTGCTGCTTTCGAGGCATAATAATGACTCAGATTCTGACACTGGATGATGCTGCTCATAGTGATTGCCTGCCCATAATCCAACGTCCGATAGCGAGTAAAACAATTGTTTGCAACACTGGAATATAGGCGAGTTGTAGCGATTCCCACTGAGCAAGTCGCCCGAGTTCAGTCAGTTGATAACCGGGTATCAACACTTTCAGATACGCCAGTAGCGGCAATTGGTTGGACAGAATACCAATAATACCGGACAGAAAGCTTAAAATTAAAATTCCCCAGATGGTTGCTTGCCGAGATGATTTAAGCGCTGCTGATAGAACCGCCATCAGTGCAGTAAATGGCATCACAACAATGCTTAAATTCACCAGAATTGCCAGAATACTATTCAATCCAGGCGAAACAAGTGCTGATTCCCGGAAAACAACCAGAACCAAAGTAGACAACAGTGTCACTAACATTAAAATGGTCTGAATCAGCATCACACCAGCAAAGCGACCAAAGAACAATCGATCTCTCGTGGTACGCAATCCCAGAACACGCAGCGTGCCGCGCTCCCTGTCCAGGCAAGTCTGGTCTGCGGCAATAAAAATACTCAGCGACGGAAAAATCAAAAGCGCGAAATACCAGAACACACCAAACTCTGGAATCTGCCAGAACAGTAATGAATCAAAGCCAAAAAACTCGAAAATTCTGAACACCCCAACTGAACGCTGGCCTTCAACAATCATTCTTGACGCAAAGCGGATTGGATAATACAAAATCAATAGCCAGACAACAGCAAAAGTCAGCAGATACAGCAAGCCTCTGGGCTTCGTAAACAGCCTTCTCAGCTCAAATTGGCTAATGAGTACAATGTGGGTAAAAAAACCAGGTGTTGTCATCTCGTTCATTGCTATTCTCTACTGAATCCAGCATGACAGGTATTGCCAGCATCAACTTTCAATAATATCCTGGAATGTTGCTGGCGTTGTCGAGACTGATATCCGAGCAACTGATTTTGGCTTTGCTGTTCATCTTGCTGATGCGAACCCAGCTCAAACCATTTACCCAACGCAACTTCCAGTGTTGTCTCTGCTGACTGAACACGATAATCAGCGCTGCGATCATTCATCGCATGAACTGACCAGGGTGAAATCTGTAGTAACACACGACAACCACCAAGCATGCGTGGTAATAATTGAAAACCTGTTGTGGCTTGTCGATAACCTAGCTGCTGCGTGTAAGAAAAATAACCATCAGACTCGATCACTGAAACAGGCTGTTCCTCTCCCACCTCAATGAATCCAGAATGACCTTCAAGCACACGAATGGTTTGTCGCGTATCCATTCCACGATGAATATCTGAGTGGCTGATTCCACCATATACTCTGCCCTGCCAGTGACCCGGTGATTTCAGAGGAACACGTGCTTCCAGCCCGACCTGGGTATTTAATTGCTCAGCGGTTAATGTGTTACTTTGTACAACACTAACAACAAACTGTGTCGCACGTTGATCCAGTTGCTTCACAAGGCGACGGATTTCACCGATTCGTTGCGGTTCTGCCATCACAATCAATCCATCTGGAGCCACGACAATGCGTTCATCTGGCTGCAACAGTGGTTTTAGCAGACTGGCAACGTCCTCCGGTAACCGGTTTTGCAAGCGAATCGTCACCATTTCTGCTGCATATAACACAGGCAGTGTAACTAGTAATAAGGCAACAACGAGCAGAGTACTACGCATAATCAATTCCAGATACGAATCAGAAAATCTTCCACCATGCAGTTTACGGCAATTGCATTCCGAAGTGAAAATACTCACGTAATCGGGTACAATTAACGTTCACGGATTTATACAAAACAAGAGTAATATCATGAACGATTTCTGGATTGCCCCGTCTATTCTTTCTGCCGATTTTGCCCGCTTGGGCGAAGAAGTTGATAACTCACTCGCCGCCGGCGCTGATGTAGTTCATTTTGACGTAATGGATAATCATTACGTCCCGAATCTGACCATTGGCCCACTGGTTTGTGATGCTTTACGAAAACACGGAGTCACAGCGCCTATTGATGTGCATCTGATGATTGAACCGGTTGATCGCATCATTCCTGATTTTGCTAAAGCCGGCGCAAGTTATATTACCTTCCATCCGGAGGCAAGCAAGCATATTGATCGCAGCCTGCAACTGGTTAAAGATGAAGGCTGCAAATGCGGTCTGGTATTCAACCCCGCAACCTCTCTCGATTATCTTGAGTACGCGATGGACAAGGTTGATATGATTCTGCTGATGTCTGTCAACCCTGGCTTTGGCGGTCAGTCTTTCATCCCTTATGTACTGGATAAAATCAAGCAGGTTCGCAAGCTGATTGATGACAGCGGTCGCAATATCCGCCTGGAAGTCGATGGTGGCGTCAAGGTTGACAATATCGCAGCTTGCGCGGCAGCAGGAGCCGATACCTTTGTTGCCGGCTCTGCCATTTTCGGCGCAGATGATTACAAAACAGTCATCGATCAAATGCGTAGTGAGCTTGCCAAAACGCGTTAACAGACGAAAAAACATGCTGACAAAAGAAGCCAGATTAAGTTGTTCATGAAACCAACTCTAATCTGGCTTCTTTAGATTGATTGCTGTTTCTCTCACAGCCACAATGAAACACCTGTCGATTTCGAGATTATTTGTAATTAAACGATTACTCAATATCACAGTTGCCGTGCTCACAACCGTTGTAGTAAGCACTCAAACCTGCTCGGCAGAACCACCTCCAATCGATCCAGACACAGGTCTGATAATCGACAAGGGGTTCAAAACAGTCGATGCCTATTGCGTTGGCTGTCATACCGGAAAAAAGATACGTGAACACCACGCAACACGCAAAGGCTGGCAAGCCACCATTCTAAAAATGCAGCAAACAGGTGAATGGAAGTTTGATGCTGCAACCGAAAAACTGGTTTTGGACTATCTGTCTAACAATTACCCTCAACCTTAAGCCATCAATAATCATTCATCTAATCCAATCGACCAGACAACTTTTCAAGTCGCTGAAGATGAATAATATCAAACAACAAGGCACACTTGGCACACTT
>DRLZ01000257.1 GCA_011322755.1 Crenotrichaceae bacterium | reverse complement strand
TGATCTGGCTGTGCGTGCAGCAAAAGTAGTGGGCTACGAAAATGCTGGAACGGTGGAATTCTTACTCGATGATGAAGAGAATTTCTACTTCATGGAGATGAATACCCGCCTGCAAGTTGAGCATACGATCAGTGAAGAGATTTCGGGGGTTGATATTGTTCAAGAGCAGATCAAAATCGCATCGGGTCTGCCGCTCTCTTATCAACAGGAAAATATCCAGCGTCGTGGTTTTGCCATGGAATTTCGCATTAATGCTGAAGATCCCAAAAATGATTTTTTACCCGGTTTTGGACGTATTACACGCTATTTTTCACCGGGCGGCCCTGGCGTTCGAACCGACAGTGCTATTTATAGTGGTTATGAAATTCTTCCTTATTATGATTCGTTGTGTGTCAAATTAACGGTATGGGCTATGACGTGGGATGAGTTGCTGGCCCGTGCAGCGAGGGCGCTGCATGATATGGGGGTATATGGTATCAAAACAACCATTCCATACTATTTGGAAATTTTGAAACACCCGGATTTTCGCAAAGGTGTTTTTGATACCAGTTTTGTAGAAGTAAATACAGAGTTAGTTAACTATTCAGAACGTCGTCCACCCAGCGAATTGGCGGCAGTGATTTCTGCTGCAATTGCAGTTCACAAAGGATTATAAAAACAGGAAGCGACTATGGCACAAGTTCAGATTACCGATACGACACTGCGTGATGCTCATCAATCGCTATTGGCTACCCGCTTTCGCCTTAAAGATATGCTTCCTGTTTGTGAAAAAATGGATCAGGTCGGGTTTTGGTCACTGGAAGTCTGGGGAGGAGCAACCTTTGATTCTTGTATTCGGTTTCTTAAAGAAGACCCTTGGGAACGATTATGTCAATTCAGAAGAGCATTACCGAATACTCGTCTGCAGATGTTACTGCGAGGGCAAAATTTATTAGGCTATCGTCACTACTCTGATGATGTTGTCCGCGCTTTTGTTCAAAAGTCAGCAGATCACGGCATGGATGTTTTTCGTGTATTTGATGCGTTAAATGATTTGCGCAACGTGCGTGTTTCGATTGAATCAGTTAAAGCTGCGGGCAAACATGCACAAGGTACAATCTGTTATACAACCAGCCCGGTACATAATGTATCACTGTTTGTTGCAATGGCTTGTGAATTAGAGGCAATGGGCTGCGACAGTATTGCAATTAAGGATATGGCGGGTTTGCTGACTCCAGGTGTGACGGCAGAGCTTGTTTCGGCATTGACCCATGCGGTGAATATTCCACTGCACCTGCATAGTCATGCGACTTCAGGATTGGCTGAAATGTGCCAGCTTAAAGCGGTTGAGAATGGTTGTTTCCATATTGATACAGCAACTTCTACCCTTTCCGGAGGAACCAGTCACCCTGCTACTGAAAGTATGGTCGCAGCATTTAAAGATAGTGAATATGATACGGGGTTGAACCTTGAGCTGTTACAGGAAATTGGTGCGTACTTTTATGGTGTTCGAAAAAAATACCACCATTTCGAAAGTGAATTCACCGGCCTTGATACCCGTGTTCAAGTTAATCAGATTCCAGGCGGCATGATCTCCAATCTAGCTCATCAGCTACGAGATCAAAATGCATTGGGGCGTATGAATGAAGTTATGGCAGAGGTGCCTAGAGTTCGAAAGGAGTTGGGCTATCCACCCTTGGTTACACCTTTATCACAAGTTGTGGGTACACAGGCGGTATTAAATGTACTGACTGAAGAGCGTTATAAAAGCGTGACCAACGAAGTAAGAAACTATCTGCTAGGGTATTACGGGAAATCTCCCACGGATACAAATGATGTGGTACGGCAACAAGTATGTGGCGATGAAAAAGTAATTACCTGTCGCCCGGCTGATCTGCTTGATGATGAAATGCCCAGGTTACGTAAAGAAATTGGTCATCTGGCAGAGTCAGAAGAAGATGTATTGAGTTATGCAATGTTCCCTGATATTGGACGCGAATTTCTCGAACAGCGTGCTGCCGGAATACTGGTGCCGGAGCCATTGGAGCCAGCAGATTCCGGAAAGAGTGTTTGCGGTGCTCCTCCGGTTGAATTTAATGTGGCGTTACATGGTGAGAAGTATCATATAAAAGTTGTGGGAAAAGGCCTTTCAAGTCAAAATGGTCGAGCTTTTTATGTTTTGGTTGATGGTATTTCAGAGGAAATTATTGTTGAAACACTGGATGAATTAGGAGCCATTGAGGTCTCAGAATCGACCGGTACAAATGGCAGTACCCGGCCACACGCTGATGCGCCAGGAGATGTGAGTACATCAATGCCCGGGGTGGTCGTTGAGGTTCTTGTTAGTGCAGGTGATGTTGTGAAAGAGGGTGATTCGTTGATCGTGGTGGAAGCGATGAAGATGGAGACTGAAATTCAAGCACCTGTTAATGGTAAAGTAATGGCAGTTCATGTCAAAAAGGGTGATCATGTTAACCCTGATGAAATGTTGATTCAGATTGGTTAGAGTTTTAATAGAGGTACCCATTGGCAGTTTTAAAACAGCAAATCGTTTTAGCATCAAGCTCAATTTATCGAAGAGATCTGCTTCGTAAACTGGAGATTAAATTCAGTCGCTATTCACCTGATATTGATGAAACTCCTTTGCTTGATGAGTTACCAGAGGCGATGGTACTTCGTTTGGCAGAAAAAAAAGCCCAGGCAGTTGCAGAAAAATACTCTAATGCCTTGGTGATCGCTTCTGATCAGGCGGCAGTCGTGGATGGTCAGATTTTAGGTAAACCTGGAAATTATGAAAAGGCATTAGAGCAGTTGCTTTTAGTGTCAGGCAAGTCTGTTGTTTTTCATACATCTCTGTGTCTATTTAATAGTGCAACGGGGCATATTCAGTCTGTTGTTGAGCCTTTTACGGTACATTTTCGCTCATTGACGACCGATCAAATCGGTAATTATCTGCGGCGAGATAAACCCTATAACTGTGCAGGCGCATTCAAGTCTGAAGGGTTTGGTGTTGTGTTATTTGAGAAAATGGAAGGGGATGATCCTAATGCTCTTATTGGGTTACCATTGATTCGTTTGCGGCAAATGTTGGAACGTGAGGGTATTTATCTTGTTTGATGTTATAAAGTTTATGACCCTAATACTTCGAATCAAAATTTTTTTGACACTTATTGTAGTGCTATTTAGCTCGAACGCTTTGTCAGCTTCGTCTGAATCGCCTCGTTGGTTTGATATTGAATTGATTGTTTTTGAAAACAGTGATCAGCACTGGATGGCTTCAGAGCAATGGCCTGATGATTTGGAAGCTCCACCTTTTGATAATGCACTGGATCTGGAACAGCAAACATTGCTGGTAACAAAGAGGTTGGATGGGGTTGCAGGGCGTATTTCACGCTCTTCAAAATATAAACTGCTGTTGCATACAGGGTGGAGGCAGTCAGTATTACCACGGGATAAAGCCGTGGGGGTCAGACTGACAACAACGGATGGAAACAATACACTGGATGGAGTAGTAAAAATAAGTGTAGAGCGTTATCTTCATGTTAATTTTGATCTGCTCTATCAAAAATCAGAGGGGTCGGATCTGATTGATTCTCCTGTGAATATG
>DRLZ01000256.1 GCA_011322755.1 Crenotrichaceae bacterium | reverse complement strand
TACTGGCATCGTTGCTGGAATCATCGCTGCTCGAGTCATTACTGCTGTCATCGCTACTGACATCGTTGCTGGAATCATCACTGCTCGAGTCATTACTGCTGTCATCGCTACTCGAGTCATTACTGCTATCGTCGCTACTGGCATCGTTGCTGGAATCATCACTGCTCGAGTCATTACTGCTGTCATCGCTACTGACATCGTTGCTGGAATCATCGCTGCTCGAGTCATTACTGCTGTCGTCGCTACTGGCATCGTTGCTGGAATCATCGCTGCTCACGTCATTACTGTTATCATCGCTACTGACATCTGGCGCAAATCTAAATCGGTTAAGTGCTACCGTACCACCAGGCCAGTTTAATGTTCCGTGACTGGTATCTGAAAAATTTAAGGTAATAGTGCCGGCATTATCTTCCAGTAATATTGGTGCCTGGTAGGAACCGGTTAAAGTTTGTCCACCCTGAAATTGTTGCAGGATTCCAGAAAAGTCCTGTTGTGTATCTTTGTTTAATATTGCTGAAAACCAGGTGGGTAAACCTGAATCTTCGTAAAGAAATGCCGCAAAGAAGATCGTATCGCCTTGTCTGTCGATGATAAAGCCACGACCTGATTCATCGGAGTTCCACCACCAGCCTAAATCAGGTTTCGGATTGCTGTTGTCATTACTGCTACTGTTGTCATCTTCTGCAAAAGTAAACCGGGTCAATTCCACTGTACCACCAGGCCAATTCAAGATTCCATTTCTTGAGTCAGGAAAGTTCAAAGTGATTGTACCTGCATTGTCAGTCAGTGTTGCTGGAGGCTGGTAAGAGCCTAATAAAGTTTGTCCACCCTGAAACTGTTGTAGAACCCCTGAAAAATCCTGCTCAGAATCCCTGTTTAAGAGAGAGGTGAACCAGGTTGGAAAGCCTGAGTCATCATATAGAAAAGCAGCAAAAAAAATTGCATCACCTTGTTGTTCAATAACAAAACCGCGACCTGATTGATCAGGATTCCACCACCAACCCGAATCAGGTTCCTGCGAAGAGACAATTTGGCAAAAACTACAAATATAAAATAATATTAGTAATCGTGTTATTTTCATGACTTACCCCGTTTTGTGTATTTGTTGAAGTTGATAGTGACTTGTAAGCGATCATATCGATACAAATTTGTGCGAAAACAACATGCAAACTGAAAAATATCTAAGCAAACAAACTGGTTTCCTCGTTCCTTGCTCTTACTTAACTGGTTTTATATTCGTTATTATCAATGCGGGATAAAGTTATTGTATTCCCATGAATAATTAAAAAATAACACTGTTAAGTTATACTGGCTATGTGTTGAAAAATTAGTTGCATGTATTTTTCGATTTCACATGTAATTAGCGAATACATGTACATATTATGTGCAAAACATGTTGTTCGTTATATTGTAAATCAGCGCTTGCTCGTGGAAAGTTCAATCGGATGAATTTTTTTGTTAATGATGCAGAAGCTGAAATGAGATTGGAAGTGGAAAGAAATATTGTCACTCATTCGTTGAGATGCGTAGTACATTTTTTCTGCGTGGAGGATTTTACAGGGATAGAACTGTATGAACTACAAACTGACGCAGCCAGTTACCAGAGGTTTAGAATTGGTTTACAAATACATTCAAGATTGATACAAGAGGCTCTTTTCTGTCGAGCTGAGTAAGATGGGTTTTGAAACAGCGCATTAAGTTAATGGGTTTTGATAGCTATCCACATATCATCTTAATATTGTTCGCTCAGCTATCAGAATAGTCTTTCTTATATATCTAATGTATATCTACTTCGCTTGTAAGAGATAGATGCCGCCTTGAGGGGAGCAAACATCTTTTTCAATGAGGAGTTTGTCTAACATGAAGAGTATTTCAAACAATAATTTACCCTCTTCTGTGTTAGTGAAATTACCTCTGGTTCCGACGGGACAAACCAGATGTAATATCGAGGCTGATTCATGTTTTTCAATGACCTTGAATCGTTCCAGAAACACAGGCATGATGTCGGCAGATCGAATCGCTTCAAACGGAGAAATAAGTGTTCCTGGTTCGCGTCGAATGACCTTGTCAATCGTGCGTTTGGTAACAGAATTAAAACGATATTTTTTTGGAAGGATGGAGAGTATTTCGTTAACAATATTCAGGCGCTCATTGTCATATTGAAACTGGGTTTCGCCAATATAATCGTGAATCCACAGTAATCCGTTGGTGCGCAAAGACAAATGGATCTGCTCAGCCAGATTTTCAAGGTGTAATACATGGTGCAGGCAATTCTGGGTCACGACGAGATCGTAAGCGTTCCGATCGAGTTGAAGTTCATTCAGGTCTGCTTTTTCATAAGTAATATTCAGTGTTTGTTGTTTGGCCAGTTTTCTGGCTTCATTGAGTGCGCTGTCTGCAATATCGATTGCGTGAAATGAGCTGCAAATGCCGGCCTGCATCAAACCTCTTTCAGCCCTGCCACTGCCGCAGGCTAAAGACAGACCCGTTTGAGGTTTGTAAGAATGTTTATTAAGCACTTGCATAAGACTGAATTTGTGTCGATTGATGTCGAGCTCTTGAGCAGCTTGTTGATCAGCTTCAACCGCATGTTTTCTTTTGTCATCGGTAAAAACCTTTCCCCATATTTCACCTTCCTTTTTAGACATTTTCTTGTATAGGTCTTTGTCATTCATCAGCTCAGTGATGATTTGCCTGGCTTTCTCGTCCGAAGATCCCTCGTTACGATGGCTTTTACGCAGAGAGCGCAACAAGTTCTTAACGCCTGTGAGTTGCGTAGAAGTGTTGCTCAAATGATTCATACTAAAACTCCAATTGTAAAAATATTCGGCTGTTTGACTCTAAGGTTATGATTCTATTTGTTTTGAAAAGTAATTTATTAGTATTGTATGTGGTTGCCAATTATGTTGTTGATAAGGATTTCTAGAATAATTAAATTGGTTTTATAATCTTTTGGAAATAATTAAGACAGGTGGTAATGTTTTTCTAAAAGTTATGTATTAAGTCAACATTTAGCATGAAAGGTTCAGTGAGTGTTGAGAAAGATCAATTGATATCAAATTATGTTTTGGTTAATTTTTATCACTGACGGCAATCGTCAAGCTTGTTACACTGACAAGCTTGTTACAATGAGCAGTTGGTAAGCAGTACCATTCAGGTTTTTTATATTTTCTTACACAGGTTTTAATTTATGCGATGTCCTTTTTGTTCTGCAGCAGATACCCGTGTTGCTGATTCACGTCTTGCCAGTGATGGTGACCAGGTTCGCCGGCGTCGAGAATGTTTGAGTTGCAAGGAACGCTTCACGACATATGAAACAGCAGAATTGTCATTGCCCAGAGTAGTCAAAAGCAATGATCAGCGCGAACCATTCAATGAACAGAAATTACGTGCTGGTCTATTGCGCGCACTGGAAAAACGACCGGTGGGCAGCGAGCAAATTGAATTAAGCGTGGTCGCGCTAAAAAAGAAATTATCAACATTGGGTGTACGTGAGGTGTCATCGAGAGCAATTGGAGATCTGGTCATGGACGCATTGAAAAAGCTGGATGATGTGGCCTATGTGCGTTTTGCTTCTGTTTATCGTCAATTTGAAGATGTGAGTGATTTCAGGGAAATGATTGAGCATCTTGAAACCGAGGTGGATACACAATAGTCGCTGGTTTGTTTTACAAAAGATTAATGATTTGATGTTTTCAGAACAGGATCATCGCTGGATGTCTCGCGCGCTTCAGTTAGCAAAGCGCGGCTTGTATACGACAGATCCGAATCCGCGTGTCGGCTGTGTTGTTGTGAAAAACGAAAAGCTTGTGGGTGAGGGCTGGCATCAGCGTGCAGGCCAGCATCACGCTGAAGTGATTGCCATACAGGAAGCAGGATCCTCAGCAGAGGGTGCAACTGCGTATGTCACACTTGAACCTTGCAGTCACTTCGGGAAAACGCCGCCCTGTGCACAGGCTTTGGTTAAAGCTGGAGTGAACCGGGTTGTTATCGCGATGCAAGATCCAAATCCGCTGGTATCTGGAAGTGGAATAGCACAATTAGGTGAAGCGGATGTGTTGGTCTCCACCGGCTTGCATGAACAGGAAGCAGAATTACTGAATAAGGGTTTTTGCAAGCGAATGCGCAGTGGGTTGCCGTGGATAATGAGCAAGCTGGCGGTGAGTATCGATGGCCGAACTTCACTGCTTAACGGTGACAGCAAGTGGATTACCGGTAGCGCAGCACGCCAGGATGTTCATAGCTTGAGAGCCGGGTCTTCTGCGCTAATGAGTGCCACAGGAACGGTGCTTGCAGATAATCCGCAATTAACAGCGCGTCTTGACAATGTATCAACAGAGATTATACAACCGATACGCGTCATCCTTGATTCCAGCTTGAATCTTGATCCCGATCGAAAAGTCTTTAATCTGCCTGGTCGTGTTATCCTGTTCACATTGAATACTGATTTGGCAAAACATCAGCCATTTATTGATCGAAAAATCACTGTTTGCGTAACACAGTCAGATGAGAAAGGCAGGGTGGATCTGTCAGCTGTTTTTTTGCAACTTGCAGATTTTGAAATCAACGAAGTAATGATTGAGGCAGGGCCGACACTGAACGGACGTTTGCTGGAGCTGGGACTGGTTGATGAGTGGATTGTTTATCAGGCTGGTGTGGTGCTTGGTGACCAGGCACATGGTATGTTTAATCTTCCCACTATGCAGACAGTGAGGCAAGGTCCGCGGATGAAGCTGGAGGATGTACGTAAAGTCGGTGAGGATCTGCGTTTACATTATTCCCAGATTAAAGAATAGAGATAAAAGTTAAGAAATCAAAATCAGATGTTTACAGGGATTATTCAAAGCATTGGTGGTATCAAAAGCCAGCAGTTACGTGATGGTGATTATCGGTTCACTATTCAACTGGGTGAACTGGAAGAGCAAAATATTGCGATTGGTGACAGTATTGCAGTCAGCGGTGTTTGCCTGACTGTTATCAGTCTGGAAAATGGTTGTTTTACTGCTGATGTTTCGGTGGAGACGCTGTCCCGCACAACACTTGGTCAATTAAGCTACGGTTCACAGGTCAATCTTGAGCTTGCTTTAACCCCGCAGTCACGTTTGGGTGGCCATTTTGTTTCCGGTCATGTGGATGGAATAGGGCAGGTGAAAAGCAGGTCAGGCGACGCCAGATCTGAACGGTTTGTGATTCAGTCGCCTGAAAATATTATCCACTATATTGCTGAAAAAGGTTCGATTTGCGTTGAAGGTGTCAGTTTGACTGTGAACGGAGTGAATGACGATACATTTGATGTCAATATTATCCCGCATACCTTGGCGGTTACCACAATGGGAGGATTGCAGGTCGGTCACCAGGTCAACCTTGAAGTCGACTTGCTGGCTCGCTATCTGGAAAGGCTGATGTCAGCTCGGAATCAGACAGATGAGACAACGCTTTCAATGCAGGGCTTGGAAGACGCCGGATTTATTCAAAACAGCCAATGAGTACGATTGAAGAAATCATTGCTGCGATTCGCAATGGCGAGATGGTCATCATTATGGATGATGAGAATCGTGAAAATGAAGGCGATTTGATTATGGCAGCAGTTCATGCCAAGCCTGAGGATATCAATTTCATGGCACGTTATGGTCGCGGTCTGATTTGCCTGACCTTGACCAGGGAGCGCTGCCAGCAACTACGTTTGCCATTGATGGTAAATGAGAACAAAACACCGCATTCGACCAATTTTACTGTTTCCATCGAGGCTGCTGCCGGTGTTACAACCGGGATCTCTGCTGCAGACCGAGCCTGTACGATCCAGGCTGCAGCTGCAAAAGATGCCAGGCCGGACGATTTGGTTCAGCCGGGACATATTTTTCCGTTGATGGCGATGCCGGGTGGCGTATTAAGCCGCGCAGGGCATACAGAGGCTGGCTGTGATCTAACCCGTTTGGCTGGTCTTGAGCCTGCCGCGGTGATTGTTGAAATTCTCAATGAAGACGGCGATATGGCGCGCCGCCCCGATCTTGAGCAGTTTGCCCGTCAACATCATCTGAAAATAGGCACGATAACCGATTTGATTCAATATCGGTTACAAAATGAAAAAACCATCGAACGTGTCTGTGAAAGCAATTATCCCACAGAGTATGGTGATTTTCGCTTGTATGCCTATCAGGACAGTGTTGATAACAGGGTGCATCTTGCATTAAGCTACGGCGACATTGAAACAGATCAGCCAATTCCGGTGCGCGTCCATGCACGTAATACACTGGGCGACTTGCTGGCATCCAGGCGCTCTGATCATCAGGGTATCCACATTGGTGATGCAATGCAAACTATTGCCAAGCAAGGCTGCGGTGTGTTGGTGATTCTACGCCAGCAAGATGATAATCAATCGCTGGTTGAGCTGATTCATCACTATCAAATGGAAGATCATGGTGTTAACCTGCCAACGGAGCCAGACATTGAAAACTGGCGAACAACAGGTGCAGGCGCGCAGATTCTGGCAGATCTGGGTGTACACAAAATCAGTGTGCTGGGGCCGAAAAAAAACTACCTTGGTTTGTCGGGGTATGATATTGAAGTCGTAGATCACATTGAGTGTGATGAGACAACCATAGAATAATTCCACACTCAGCTTTAAGATCGCGCCTTGCGTCTTGATTTTATATTAACTTAACGGAAACAATCATGTCAGACATGACAACTTACCAAGGTAAACTGATGGTTGAAAACGCACGTTTTTGTCTGGTTGCCTCTCGTTTTAACAGTTTTATTGTCGACCATCTGGTCTTAGGTGCGGCAGATTTTTTACTGCAGCACGGAGCCAGGCAGGAAGATATTGAACTTGTGAAAGTACCCGGCGCATATGAAATCCCACTGGTGTTAAAACGTATAGCAGAACAAAACAAGTATGACGCTTTGATAGCGCTTGGAGCTGTTATTCGAGGTGGTACACCGCATTTTGAGTATGTGGCAGGTGAGTGTGCCAAAGGTGTGTCCAGTGTGTCCATGCAATACAGCATTCCCATTGGCTTTGGAATTCTCACTGTCGACACAATTGAACAGGCAATT
>DRLZ01000255.1 GCA_011322755.1 Crenotrichaceae bacterium | reverse complement strand
TTGCTGAATGAGTGAATCCATGCCTGATTGAAGCGATGGTTCGCCATAGCGCATGGCCCATTTAACAATGATCGATGTGTGTGGGCTAAGCCGTTCTCCAAGCTTCTGAGATTGCTGAAATGTATAGAATCTTAATGGTGACTGGTTATGCTCTTTCATCCATATCGACTGATATGCTTTGGCCACTTTAGTGGGTCGCGTAGTGAGGACAATGCCATAGAGCAAGGGTTTCCAGACTAGAGCGGGTAACTCGATTACTCGACGGTCAGACAAAAATTCAGCAAGAAAACGGCGTACAGCATGTTTGTCGCTTGTTGAAGGGGTGCCAAGATTAACCAGTAAAACACCAATGACTGATGGTTTGATGTCAGGGTGTTGTTGGGGTTGATGTTGATTTTCTGAGGTCACTGTATGATCCTTGCTAAGCGTTATCCATGCCGATTGTAATACTTATGTTTATACGAAAAAGTGCTATCATAACCTCTTTTTTCAGCGCTTACATTCATATCGTTTTCAACACTGTCTGTGAGTTAACGATTTGCAGCGTTCAATACAATATTGTTATCAATCCAGCCGAGAATGACTTTGCCTTGTCACATCAGCTTGATCGAGACGAGATGATGAATGCCGGACGTGTTGTCATGCCACTGTTCAGGAGAAGCAATTATGACAGTTACTATTTACCACAACCCTCGCTGCAGCAAGTCCAGACAGACTTTACAGCTACTGCAGGATAAAGGTATCGAACCAACCATTGTCGAATATCTGAAAACACCGCCTGATGTGGAAACGCTCAATTCAATTTTAACCATGCTCGACCTCGAGCCTAGACAGTTAATGCGCAGGCAGGAAGCAGAGTACAAGGAGCTTGGTTTGAATGATGATTCGTTAACCAGAGATCAACTCATTCAGGCGATGACAGACTACCCACGATTGATTGAAAGACCGATCGTTGTCACTAATGGTCGTGCAGCAATCGGTCGTCCGCCAGAACAGGTTGCAGAAATCCTGTAGAGATTTTTGAACAGACTCAGGTTATTGACTTGAATCGACAAGATGAAAGATAAAATGGCTACACAACACTAATAATTGAGGAAACAGTGACTCACTGATATGGCTGAAATATTAATACTTTACTATAGTCGCAACGGATCAACAGCAACAATGGCAAACCAGATTGCCCGCGGCGTGGAGCAAGTCGAAGGGATGTCTGCACGTATTCGAACTGTTCCAGATGTTTCAGCAGTGTGTGCAGCGACAGAAGACAGTATTCCGGAACAAGGTGCTCCATACGCAAGCCTGGATGATATGAAAGAATGCGCTGGTCTTGCGATGGGTAGTCCGACACATTTTGGTAATATGGCGGCACCACTCAAACATTTTCTCGATAGTACGACTTCGCTTTGGTTTAACGGTGGTTTATCAGGCAAACCTGCCGGTGTGTTTACTTCAACTGGCAGCATCCATGGCGGTCAGGAGGCTACTTTATTGTCAATGATGCTGCCACTCATGCATCACGGTATGTTAATCATTGGTATTCCGTCTTCCCAGCCAGCATTAATGGAAACCGAAACGGGAGGTACGCCGTATGGTCCCAGTCATTTGTCACAACGCGGCAATCCACCGCACAGCGAACATGAAAAAGTCTTGTGTCGCGCGTTTGGTAAGCGCTTGGCAACAGCAGCTCTTGCTTTGAATGAAACTGATCTCGGTTAATAAGCACACTGCTGATGTAGTGCTGTGGACAGGCTACTTCGGGTTGTTTGCCCTGGTTCTGGTTTGGTCGCTGTGGTTGTCACCATCAAAGCAATACCCGTTACCAATGGCAACGGCGATTGGTTTATTGCCGTTGGTTATTCCGTTACGCGGTGTCATCAAAAATCGTCATCGTTCAATTTTCTGGTTGTCTTTACTGAGTCTGATCTACTTTTTCCACGGTATCGGCGTGTTTGCATCAAACCCGGCACTGCGCTGGGCGTCGCTATTAGAAATTTTGGCGGCGATTCTATTGTGTACTGGTGCATGGATGTCAATGCGTGTCATCAAGTTGTCTGCAGCCTGAAACAATGAGCCAGCAAGCACTTGATCTGAAATCACGGCGAGGCTACAGTTTTTCAGATTATCTGGCAGATTCCAACCTGCAAACTGTAGAGTTGCTAAAGACATTTATTACAGCAACCAGCCACTTGTCAGTTTTTTTATGGGGTAATTCAGGTCTTGGTAAAACCCATTTGTTGAATGCAGCGTGTCAACTGGCAGCAGAACAGGGGTTGGTGGCTCACTATATCCCGCTCAAACAGTGGAAAACACAGTCACCGATTATCCTCAGAGGACTGGAACAAGCTGATTTGTTATGTATTGATGATGTTGACCAGGTTACTGGCAGCAAAGAATGGGAGATTCCATTATTTCATTTGTTTAATGACATGATGGAACGATCTCATCAGTTACTGTTTAGCGCAAACAATACGCCTGACGCAATCAAAATACAGTTACCTGACTTGCAGTCAAGGCTAACAGTCGGTCTTACCCTGCATTTAAAAGACCACGATGACCAGAGTAAACAAAAAATACTTCAATTTCGTGCCAGACAAATGGGGATGAATCTGCCTGATGCAGTCAGTCAATATTTGCTGAGACGTTATCATCGCGATTTGCCAGCTTTGTGGGAGATGCTGGATCGACTCGATCAGGAAACGCTGGCAAAACATCGCCAGCTGACACTACCATTCGTTAAACAGATACTGGAATAATCCATGGCCGAAAATATCCTGATTGTAGGCGCTGGCGCTATCGGCTGTTTTTACGGATCGCTACTCGCACGCGCTGGTCAGCGGGTTTCTATGGTGGTCCGTTCTGACTATGAAATAGCGCAAGCACATGGAATTACTGTTGAAAGTATACTGGGACACTGGAATTTCAAGCCTGAGCATATTGTTAAGACAGCACGGGATTATCCGGAGCAAGCTGCTTACGTGGTTTTATGTACCAAAGTAACGGGGGAAGTGAACCGCGTCGAGCTAATTCGTGATGTTGTTTCATCGTCCACAGTCATTGTATTGATTCAGAACGGGATTGATATCGAGGCAGAAATCGCACAAGCATTTCCTGCAAACCTGTTGATTAGTGGTCTGGCATTTATTTGTGCAACAAAAACCAGACCGGCGTATGTCGAGCACAGTGCATACGGACGCCTTGCTGTCGGCGATTATCCGCAAGGTATTTCTGATGCGACAAGAGCTTTTGCCGCGATGTTTGATGATTCTGGAATTGAATGCATCACCACAGACGATGTCGTCACTGCACGCTGGCAGAAAACTGTCTGGAATGCACCGTTTAACCCGATATCAGTATTATCCAACGGCCTGGATACACAAACCGTGGTGAATACACAGGAAACCTATCTACGTAAAATCATGTCTGAAGTTGCTGAGATTGCCAGAGCTCTCAAACATCCTTTGCGTGATGATGTGGTTGACCTTAATATTGAGAGTACCCGTAAAATGCCACCGTATAAAACCAGTATGCTGATTGATTACCAGCATGGCAGAACGATGGAGACAGAAGCGATTTTGGGTAATGCAGTGCGTGCCGGACAGGCAGCGGCAGTGAACACGCCTTACTTGTCTTCTCTTTACGCGCTGATGAAACTCAGGGAAGCACAAATAGAACATTTGAAAACAACGGCATGAGTATTCTATTGTCATATTGGATATGACAAGATTTTAAAACAACAGAATAAATCCTGAAACAAATCCGTTATGATTGGATTTTGTTATTACTTGCATCATCTGGAGACAATCAGTGTTTAATGCGTCATCTGAAAATCCGTTATTGGCAGGCACAAATACTGCCAACGATCCGCAGCCATGTATCCTGGTGATCTTTGGTGGAGGAGGGGACTTAACCAGACGAAAATTACTGCCAGCCGTCTATAATCAGGCTCTGGAAGGAGAATTACCTGCGAATTTCGCAGTCTTGGGGCTGGCGCTGGAAGAAATGAATGACGACGACTATCGTGAATTTGCCCGCAAAGGAATTGAGAAACATTCCCGACAGCCTCTCGATCAAGCATACTGGCCAGATTTTGAGAAAAGACTGCATTATCTGCAAGGGTCATTTGATGATCCGGATATCTATGCCCAGTTAAAACAGCGGCTGGATGAAATCGACAAAACCTTTGGGATTCCTGGAAACCGGATTTTTTATCTGGCAATTCCGCCAGGGTTGATTGAAACCTGTGTCAGCAATATCAATCATGCCGGATTAGTGATGCCGGTTGATGAGACCAGCCCGTTTACACGGATCATCGTCGAAAAACCAATTGGCAAGGATCTGGAAAGTGCGCGTGATGTCAATGCAACATTAAGCAAGAACTTTGATGAGCAGCAAATCTACCGGATAGATCACTATCTTGGTAAAGAGACTGTGCAGAATATTCTGGCGATGCGCTTTGGTAATGCGATATTTGAACCGTTGTGGAACTCGAGATATATCGACCACGTACAAATCACGGTTGCTGAATCCGAAGGTGTCGGAACCCGCGCAGGATACTATGACGGCGCTGGCGCTCTGCGCGATATGATTCAAAACCATATTCTGCAATTACTGACCTTAATCGCAATGGAGCCGCCCTGGAGTATGGATGCCGATGTCATGCGTGATCATCGGCAAAATGTACTCAATTGTTTAAGTCCGATTAGCCGTAAGGATTTTAACTCACATGTGGTACGCGCCCAGTATGGACCGGGTTTCCAGCACGGGGAAGATGTGCCGGGCTATCGTCGTGAAACCGGCGTCTCACAGCATTCCACCACTGAAACGTATGTCGCGATCAAGCTGTTTATTGATAACTGGCGCTGGTCAAGTGTTCCTTTCTATATCCGCACAGGCAAACGGATGCCCAAACGCGCCAGTGAGATAGCCATTCAATTTAAAAGTGTGCCGCCGATTTTGTTTAATGCGAATCAAGAAAAACCACTGGAACCGAATGTACTGGCGTTGAGCATTCAACCAAATGAAGGCTTGTCGTTGCGCATCGGAACCAAACTGCCGGGTAACAAACTCAGGATTTATCCGGTTAAAATGGATTTTTTGTATGGCTCGACTTTTGGAGAACAATCACCAGAAGCCTATGAGCGGTTATTGCTGGATGTGATGGCTGGCGACGCAACTTTGTTTATGCGTCGTGATTCAGTCGAATCATCCTGGGTGTGGATTGATAACATTCTTGATATCTGGGCGAATAGCAGTAGTCGCTGGATTCCAGAATACAACGCTGGAACCTGGGGGCCGCTTGAAGCCGATCGCCTGATTGAAACCGATAATCGAAAATGGCGCTTGCTATGACAAAACAGCAGTCAGGGTTCGATATACTGACCCATCCATCCAGGTTGATCCGGATAGCAGATATCGACTCTGAACTCGCCGGATTATGGAAACAGTTTAACGAGGATATCAGCGAAGGTAAGACAGTCATGCGTGCGTGCATGTCCAATCTGATTATTTATTGTGACAGTATTGAAGAGTTACAGCAGATTAGTCACGAGATTCCTGAAATTGTTGATATTCACCCAGCACGGGTGCTGCTATTGATGGGTAATGGTCAGCCAAGTGATGGCAAAATAGAAGCGCTGGTGACCATGTATTACCAACCTGTTTCTGCAGGATGGCAGGTGTGTGCTGAAAGAATTGATGTGATCGCCAGCCCAGATTCGATTGAATACTTGCCTTCTGTTGCCAGGTCACACTTGATTGGTGATTTGCCCACAACTGTCTGGTGGGTTTCACGGCAACCGCCTCCGAATGTCCCGGCTGTTTTTCTGGAACTGGCAGAACTGGCAAATCAGGTTATTTACGATAACATTGGTTGGGAAAATCCATTGTCAGGTATTACAGTGATGACACGCTGGGTTGCTGCGCGTCAGGATTCACTGATCGTTTATAATCTCGCCTGGCGGCGGTTGACTGTGTTTCGAAAATTGATCAGTCAGGTACTGGATCCAAAAGTTGCACCTGATGCGTTAAATTCGCTGAAAGAGATAACAATTGAACACGGGCCGCATGCATTGCCGTTAACCTGGCTACTGGTTGGCTGGCTGGCGTATCAACTAGAATGGAAGCCGGTGACAGGGAAGCGTGTTTCATCCTCGGAATTATTCTGGCGATTCAGGAAAAATAATACAGATATCAAGGTGATTGCCAGACGTTTGCCCGAAGGAGAGCCATTGATTTACGAGCTGATGTTTGACTGGAGTCGGTCAGGAAAACAAGGCCGTGCCTGTTTTAAACGTCTGGATGATGAACGGATTGGTATTGTTGAAGAACGATCAACTGTTCCTGCACGCGTATTTACAGCGCAACCACCGCATCGGTCATCACTTGTCACATCCCAGCTTGCACGTCGTGACCGTGACAAGTTTTTTGAAAATGCATTGGTCGCTGCAAATGAAATGACGGATGTTTTCTAGTATCAGGGAAGAGCATACGAGAGATTTCCTGGTTTCTGAGAGACTTGCGTTTGCCTTGTAGTTGATATTGAGAACATCATTTAACTGAACTTTCGAGTTTCTGGTAATTATATTTACCGTGGTAATCTGCTTCACCACATTCAATCACTTCAATTGCTTCTTCGTGACCGTAGATATGAGTAATTTCACATTTAGCAACTTCATCTGTGTCAGGGTCAGGAATTTGCTTGTAGGTCAGAAAATAGTGTTTTAACCGCGATAATGTACCATCAGGGCAATGTTTGATATCGCGCAATTCACCAAAAACAGCATCGTCTTTTAACACCGCAATAATTTTGTCATCGACTTCGCCATGGTCAATCATACGAAATCCACCAATCGGTATTGCATTGACAATCAAATCACCATGGATCACATTTTTTTCTGTTAATACACAAATATCAAGCGGATCCATATCGCCTTTAAGACTGTTGCGACCCAGTCGCTCGATGGAGTACTCCGCAACATTTTTTCCTGAATATGTTTGAGGAAGAAAGCCATAAAGCGCGGGGATGATATTTGAAAAACGCTGTGGTCTGTCAACCTTGAGGTAACCGGTTTTTTTATCAAGCTCATATTTGACAGTATCTGACGGTACGATTTCGATATAAGCATTTAATATCTTCTCTTCTCTGGAATCATACAACTCGATACCGTGCCAGGGATGAGGGCGTAATAGCTTGCTCATCATTTTATAAAGTTTGCTAA
Source organism: Crenotrichaceae bacterium (assembly GCA_011322755.1). GTDB lineage: Bacteria > Pseudomonadota > Gammaproteobacteria > Methylococcales > DRLZ01 > DRLZ01. Next base: position 85 of record DRLZ01000255.1, on the reverse strand, counting down.
ATTCTTTTTCGTCCACTCAATGAATCCTTGATAATGATGTGTAATAACAAAGGGCGCAGACATTATCTGCACATGTACAACGTGT
>DRLZ01000254.1 GCA_011322755.1 Crenotrichaceae bacterium | reverse complement strand
TATGCTCTTTGTTTGCAGTTGCTGTTTGATTTCAGCAAATACTTTATCAGTCGTCATACGCCGGATTTCACTTTGATCGCCAGTATCCCACGCATGCTGGAGCATTTGGAAAGCCCCTTTGGCGCCTTCCAGAAATGCTGATGAGTCAAAGTTGTCAATTTCAATGATCGCAGCATCGTGTTTCTGTGGTTGATCTGCTGAATCCTCAACGGACCGGTTTTGTTTAAACATCAAATCAGTATTAAAACTTCTGGTCGTCGTTGGTGATGGATTGAGAGGATCAAAATCAGCATCCTGATACGAAGATCTTGCGTGGCTCCGGGTTGCCACAGGTTGCTGGCTTCTCGTCATCAGTTTGAATAAAAAGTACATCAGACCGCCGATGAGGAGGATGTCGAAAAGATTGAAGTTTTCGAATGCACCGCCAAACAACAATGATCCAAGCAATCCACCCATTGCCAGCGCACCGAGCATCCCCATTACGCCACCACGCTGACGCATATTGTTGCGCAGGTTCTGGTTTTTTGTGGCCGCTTGTTTTTGTGCAGGAGACAGTGTTCTTTTCACAGGGGCTCGTTTGAACGATTTACTAAACGATGGGCGGCTACCAAAAGATGCGCCGCCACCAAATCGTCTTGCCTGGGCTTCGCTCATCGTCAGCTGGCCCAGCATAGCGATGACAAGAATCGGAAGAAGAAAGGATAAAAATGTCTGTTTCATAGTATTTCCTGCAAGGGGAGATTAATGATGGTGTGTCTAAACGTTATGTACGAATGGATTCATAGATATCCAGATATTCCTGGGCCGGATTATTCCAGGAAAAATCACTACGCAGTGCATTCAGAACAATGTTTTGATAGCGTTCCGGTGTGTCATGATAACAGGCTAAAGCTCGCTGTAGCGCGGAATCCAGTCCGGTTTCATCAAAGTCCTTAAACGAAAAACCGTTACGCTTCGATATTGGCTTGTCAGAATAGTCAATATCAAACACGGTATCAGCCAAACCACCGGTTTCGCGTACAATAGGTACGCTTCCATAACGCATTGCAATCAGCTGCGTCAGACCGCATGGCTCGAATTTACTGGGAACAACCATAAAGTCTGATCCTGCGTAAATTTCCCGTGATAATTGGGGATCGAATCCGACTTCAATATGCGCATTTACCGAATCGCTGAATTGTCTGGCAAGAGTTTTGAAGTGCTGGTTGATTGCGGGGTCTAGACTTGAGCCGAGCAGGATGAACTGAGCTTTTTGCTTCAAGGTGGTAAACAGTGCGTGTTCAACCAGTTCGAGGCCTTTCTGCGGATCCAGTCGGCCGATAAAAGCAACCAGGGGCTTGTGACTTTGCTCAAATGAAAAGCGCTCTCTGAGGGCGTGCTTGTTCTCCTGTTTTCCCGCTAATGAATCAGCGTGATAGGTTGCCACAAGCGCGGGATCAGTTGCAGGATTAAAAAAATCATAATCGACGCCATTGAGTATTCCGGCAAATTTAGACCGATGCGATTGCAAGACCGGTTCCAGACCAAATCCCTGATTTTCATCAATCACTTCAATCGCATGCCGTGGAGATACTGTTGTTACGAAATTGGAAAAAACAATACCACCTTTGGTGAGATTTAGTACATGCGGATTATGCAAATCCAGCAAGCTGTTAACCTGGCAAAAATAGTCCTGGCGATGCAAGCCAGTGGTTTCAAGTATGTCGCGTCCGGTCACTCCCTGGTGTTTGAAATTATGGATGGTGAAGCAAACGCGTGGTTTTGTCATTCCCAGTTTCTGGTAGATTTCAAACAGAAAAACAGGTGTCAATGCAGATGGCCAGTCATGGCAGTGAATGATGTCCAGTTGACTTTTTATTTGCCATAGATATTCAATACTCGCACGCGACAAAAATGCAAAGCGCTGGATATCATCCACCTGACCATAGATCGCCTGACGGTGATAGAAGCCGACATCAGAGTGTGGATCAATAAAAAGACATGACAAGCCGTGAACCTGACCTTTCCAGATAGAGCAAGTGACCATGCCATGATCCCAGGGTACCTGAAGATCAGTCTTGATTCGGGTTAAATCGTCAATTTGATCAGATCGCAGGCAATCATACTTGGGTAAGATGATATCAACGGTATGTCCCATCTTCTGATGTTGCGCTGATAATCCAGCGACAACATCACCCAGTCCACCGACTTTTGCAACTGGAGTTAACTCTGCTGTAACGTGAACAATATGCATGATTCTTTAAAATAACCTGGTTAGTTAATACCGTACAGATGACTCACTCGCTGTTTGCGAGTTGTCTTAGTACATAATGTAGAATACCGCCGTGCTGGAAGTAGTCCCATTCTTTCGGAGTGTCGATGCGTACGATTGCCTCAAACTGAATCAGTGTTCCATCATCTTTTGTTGCCATGATTGCGATTGTATTTGCTTCTGGTTTGATTGGTGCAATGTCAAACAACTCAGTGCCATCCAGACCGAGTTTGTTTGCATTGTCTCCGGGATGAAAAGTCAGTGGCAGGATTCCCATGCCAACCAGGTTGGAACGATGTATTCTTTCAAAACTTTCTGCGAGAACAGCGCGTACACCTTGCAAACGTGGCCCTTTCGCAGCCCAGTCTCTGGATGAGCCACAGCCGTATTCCTTGCCTGCCAGAATAATCAGTGGCACAGCGTCTTGTTGATAGCGCTCGGCAGCATCATATATTGGCATTTGCTCTCCGGAAGGAATGTGTTTGGTCCAGCCACCAACCACGTCCGTTACCAACTGATTGCGTAAGCGAATATTGGCGAATGTGCCACGCATCATGACTTCGTGGTTGCCGCGTCTGGCTCCGTATGAATTAAAGTCTTTTTGTTCAACGCCATGTTGAGTCAAGTAGCGTCCTGCCGGGCTGTCAGCCTGAATCACGCCGGCTGGTGAAATATGGTCAGTTGTTATGCTGTCACCAAGCAGTGCCAGACATCGTGCATTTTGTATTGGCTCGATCGCCTCAGGCTGCATGCTCATGCCTGCAAAATAAGGCGGATTTTTGACATAGGTTGATTCAGGTTTCCATTCGTACAAGTCGGTTGCAGTGACATCCAGTGACTGCCAATGTGAATCACCGTCAAAAATCGTGTTGTAGCTGGCTTGAAACATCTCGGCATTGATTGAACTGGCAAGAATGGTATTGACTTCCTGCTGACTTGGCCAGATATCTTTAAGAAAAACAGGATTCCCGGCTTGATCGGTACCCAATGCCTCTGTGTTGAGATTGATATTGGTTGTGCCAGCCAGTGCATAGGCAATTACCAACGCTGGTGACGCCAGAAAATTCAGTTGTACCAGGGCGTGGACACGACCTTCAAAGTTGCGGTTTCCAGATAAGACAGATGCAACGATCAAGTCGTTATCAATCACTGCTTTGCTGACAGGTTCCGGCAATGGCCCGGAATTACCAATACATGTTGTACAACCGTAACCCACAGAATTAAAGCCCAGCTGATCGAGTGACGCTGTTAATTGAGCATCATCAAGATAACGGGTCACAACAAGTGAGCCGGGTGCGAGACTGGTTTTTACCCAGGGTTTAGTTGAAAGCCCGCGTTCGACGGCTTTTTTGGCAAGCAAGCCAGCACCAACCATAACTGATGGATTCGAGGTGTTTGTACACGAAGTAATTGCAGCAATGACAACATCGCCATCACCAAGATTTGCATTTTGGTCAGCCATATCAAGCTTGACAGAGCGTCGGTCAGACGTCCCTGAACGTGAGGTAGACAAAGCATCCAGCTCTTTTCCTGTCGCAGTTTTCATCTGCTCTAGCGTAATACGATCTTGTGGACGGCGTGGCCCGGCCAGACTGGGTTCAACATTTGCAATATCCAGTTCCAGTGTTTTGGTATAGCTTGCATCTTTCGCATCAGGGTAACGCCACATTCCCTGCGCTTTAGCGTATGCTTCTACCAAAGCGATTTGTTCAGGGCTGCGTCCGGATAATTGCAGATATTTGATAGTTTCCTGGTCAACCGGAAAAATTCCGCAAGTTGCGCCATACTCAGGTGCCATGTTGGAAATTGTGGCACGGTCAGCCAGGGATAAATGATTCAGAGCAGGGCCAAAAAACTCAACAAATTTGCCAACTACACCTTCCTGGCGAAGCTGTTCTACGATGGTGAGGACAAGATCAGTCGCTGTAACACCATCTGCAAGCTGTCCAGTCAAGCGAAAGCCAATGACTTGCGGAATTAACATGCTAATCGGTTGTCCCAGCATCACCGCTTCAGCTTCAATGCCACCCACACCCCAGCCCAACACTCCGAGGCCGTTAATCATGGTTGTATGTGAATCAGTGCCAACCACTGTGTCAGGATAGACGATGGTTTTGCCATCTTTTTGTTCAGGGAATACCCCGCGAGCAAGATATTCAAGATTGACTTGATGGACAATGCCGGTATCAGGAGGTACAACCCGAAAATTTGAAAAGGCTTTACTGCCCCAGCGCAGAAATTCGTATCGTTCCTTGTTGCGTTCGAATTCGATTGCAGCATTTTTTTTCAGTGCATCCTGGCTGCCAAAATAATCAACTTGAACAGAATGGTCGATAACAAGTTCTGTTGCAGCCAGTGGATTGATTTTAGCAGGATCTCCACCGAGTTGTTTCATGGCATCACGCATCGCAGCCAAATCGACAACTGCCGGTACGCCGGTAAAATCCTGCATTAATACACGTGCCGGCATAAAAGCGATTTCAGATTGAGTGCCAGAGTCCGGGCTCCACGCCGCCAGGGTTCTAATATCGGCATCTGTAACATTGCTGCCATCTTCATTGCGGAGTAGATTTTCAAGCAGTATTTTCAGAGAAAAGGGAAGGTGACTGACATTCACAGATGCTTCAAGTGCATTGATTGAGTAATAATCATAAGCGATATCACCAACTTGAAGTGTTGATTTTGAGTTAAAACTGTCCATGTATTCTCCTGTTTATGTGCTGGTTACTAGCCTTGTCTATACGGGTCATTCGCAATCGTTTTATTTGTCGTGATTGGGTGAAAATAGAGATGCAAGGTTGCTGTTATTCGACTGCTTTATTTAATGTTCAAACAGAATAAATATTATACAGGTAGATTGCTCACACTCTAGAAATGTGCTGATGAAATGCCAGGAATTTCTTTTTTGTCGATAGAAAACAAGGCAACAACACATGTTTTCGGGAAGCATACCTAGGTTTGCCAGCTTCTGATATGCTGAACGAAGATTTCATCTTAATCTGATAAACTATCAAAGTCTCGCTTTAACTGGTTTGTGTATGCACTGGTCAACGCGGCTTATTCTGGCTACAATGAAGATTGCTCTCTGGTCGGTGATTTGTTGTCAGGAACTTAACAGCAGGATTGCAGGTGATTACGGTATTGCTATCGGCTTAACAGTTACACGTATCTTAATAAGATTATAAAGAATGTCATGCCTCGCGACTATAAAAACAGGACTTATCGACGTAATGCTTCCCGGCAACAAGAGCAGTCAGGCATACCTGTGTGGAAATGGATACTCGTTTTCATCATTGTCGCTGGCTTTATCAGTTGCCTGTTATGGCTAAAATCAACAGCAACCAGCAACAAAAAACAACAACCTGTTGCTGTGGTTAAGCCCAAGAAGAAACCGATTCAATATGAATTCTATAATGTATTGCCTGAGCGGGAAATTATTATTCCCGAATATCAGATTGAAACACAAAAACGACTTGAACGTCAGCAGAAAAAAAGCAAACAGAAAAGTAAGCTGCCAGCTGCGTCTTATATCATTCAGGCGGGTGCATTTGAAGTGTATCGAGAGGCTGACAAGCGCAAAGCCCAGTTACTTTTGCTGGGACAGGATGCCTTTCTTGAAAAAGCCGTCACCAAAGGCAAAACCTGGCATCGGGTGAAAATCGGGCCTTTTACTTCTCTCAATACAGCTGATGATGTGCGTAAACGACTCAAAGAGCAGGAAATTGAATCGGTGATCATGAAACTGAAATCATAACCGGTTCGCATACCG
>DRLZ01000253.1 GCA_011322755.1 Crenotrichaceae bacterium | reverse complement strand
GATCATGGTGCGTCATTTAGGTAATTATGCATCGATGGAATTGCCTGCAAACCAGCGTGTACAATTACGCGCCGAAACCATCAAACATGTTGTTGAAATAATCGATGGTTACTTGTTGTCGACCGTTCTGCTTATTTTCTCGCTTGGACTTTATGAGTTGTTTATCAGCAAAATTGATGTGGCTGCCGGAGAAAACGCGTCAAAGATACTGATTATCAACAACCTGGATGATCTTAAAAGCCGCCTTGCCAAAGTCATCATGATGATATTAATCGTACGTTACTTTGAACATGCATTGAATATGGAATTTGATAGCCCGGTTGATCTGCTGTACTTCGCAGGTGGTATTGCTTTGTTAGGTCTGTCGTTGTACCTAACACATGCCGCTGACGGTGAAAAAGAGAGCTAGTCCGCATTTATCGCCAGAATTCTACTGTGGTGCAGCAATTATTATAGATTTTTCCTGGTTCAACCAGCTTTTATTCTATCCATATCAGTGTCGCCATACGACCGGTTTGGGAACAGCGTCGATAGGAATAAAACCGTTCCCGTTCAGCATAAGTGCAAAAACCACCACCCGTTAGATCTGACACACCACATGCATTCAAACGTAATTCAGCTAACAAATAAAGGTCTGCGTACCACTGCCCTTGCCTGCCTGCAATAAATGCTGATTTACATTGATTCGAATACTGCATAAAAGCATCCCGAACCTCTTCACCAACCTCAAATGCTTGTTGTGAAATACCTGGTCCTAACCATGCCAGAAGATGTTTACCATGAAACACTGAAACTGTTTGTTCAATGATTCCATTCAATAAGCCCCGCCATCCGGCATGAATGGCTGCAACCTGCGTGCCGTGATTGTCAGATAATAAAATTGGCAAGCAATCAGCTGTGAGTACGGCGCAAACCACACCATTTTTTCTGGTAAAACTTGCATCTGCATCAGGTCGATCCGTACAATTATCGAGGTTCACTACTCGTGTGCTATGGGTTTGATTTAACCACACAGGTTGTCGCGGTAAAGCCAGTATCCTGGAGAGCTGGTTACGGTTGGCTATCACATCATCCGGGTCATCATCCACGTGCAATGCCAGATTGAATGCATCATAAGGTGGCTTGCTGACCCCGCCGTGCCGTGTGGTCGTTCCTGCATGGACAGTTTTTGGAACCGGCCAGTCCGCCTCAATCCAGCAATCAGTATCAACCATCAGGCAGCTGAACGAATGACTTGAATCAATTGCTGCAGATCATCCGGAATTGGTGCCTCCCAGCAAAGATCTTCTCCTGTTTGCGGATGCACTAAACCAAGTTTCGCAGCATGCAACGCTTGTCGTTTGAATTGCTGAAGTGCCTGCTTGAGCGTATCACTAGCCCCTTTTGGATATTGAACCCGACCTTTGTATACTGGATCACCAACCAGCGGGAATCCAATGTGCGAAAGATGGACGCGAATCTGGTGGGTTCGTCCTGTTTCAAGCATGACTTTCACCAGGGTGTAATGTTTGAATTTTTCCAGCACACGATAATGCGTAACAGCAGGTTTTCCCTCTTCACGGACTGTATAGCGTTTTCGGTCTGTTGGATGTCTACCGATAGCTTGATCAATCGTGCTGCCTGATATCATTTCTCCAAATGACAGCGCATGGTACTCTCGATACACTGTTTTTTCCTGCAACTGACACACCAGGGCATGATGTGCTTGTAATGTTCTGGCAACCACCATCAGACCTGAAGTATCTTTATCAAGCCGGTGGACGATTCCCGCACGCGGAATGCCACTCAGGGTCTGATCATAGTACAACAACCCATTTTGCAGGGTTCCCTGCCAATTACCCGCAGCCGGGTGTACAACCAGACCCGCAGGTTTATTCAACACCAGAATCTGTTCGTCTTCGTAAACAATATTCAGGGGGATATGTTCAGCTTCAACTGTGCTGGATGGCTCCAGTTCTGGATTCACTGCGATTTGCTCACCACTTTTAACTTTATCCCTTGGGCGCCACTGGGTACCGTCAATTAGAATTCTGCCATTTTCAACCCATAACTTTAATCTTGAACGCGAGTATTCAGGAAATAAAATTGCCAGCGCCTGATCCAGTCGTTTGCCAGCAAGCTGTTCAGGAATTTCACGAATTTCCATTACTTAAAATCCACTCGGGCAGGGGTTAATCTCTCGCCACAATGCGTCGTTGATTTCAGGTATAATCGCGGTTCTGTTAGCGCTTTGTGGAATCGGTTTATTATGTTATCTCGCATTATTTTTGTGTTATCTGTATTAATGATTGGTGTACTGCCGTGCTGGCAGTCAGCTTACGCTGATAAAGAACATGATCAGGCGAACAAATCAACATCTGAATCAGAAAAAAACAAATCAGAATCAGAGCTTTCAGAAGAAGAAATTGCTAAAACTGCAGCACAATTATACAACGAAGCGCATGAGTTTCTAAAAGACGAACGCTACCCCAAAGCTATTGAAGCCTATCAAAATCTGCAAATTCGCTATCCATTCAGTCGATTTGCAATCCAGGCTCAGCTGGATCTCGGTTTCGCGTATCTAAAAAATGGTGACCAGGAAGCTGCATTGGCTACTCTGGATCGCTTTATTAAGATGCAACCGTCACATCCGAATATCGATTATGCTTATTATCTGCGTGGACTGGTCAATTTTACTGGATCTGCCGGATTGGTTCAGCGCTTTATTCCAAGTGATGATTCACAACGTGACGTCCAGTCACTCACAGAAGCTCACGACAACTTCGCAGAGCTGCTGGAAAAATATCCGAATACGAAATATCGACAAGATGCCGAACAGCGCATGATTGCGCTGCGAAACACATTGGCAAAGCATGAGATCCATATTGCACGCTATTATGTCAAACGAAAAGCCTATGTCGCTGCAGTCAGACGCGCTTTATCCATTGTTGAAAATTATCCACGCTCATCTTCAGTACCAGAAGCGCTACGTATTCTGGAGAAGACCTATCATAAACTCAATTTGAATGAACTCGCGGATGACATTAAACGTGTTTATGCGTTGAACTACCCCAATGGAGTGCCAGAAGACACTGTCAAAACCACATTTGCTGAAGATGTCTGGAACTTTCTTGGGCTTGATGAAGATTAGCCAAAGTTTCCTTCAAGAGTTAACCATGTGCTTATAACGACAGCTGTTTCAAAATGGATATTCTGTGTGTTGGACATGCATGTTATGACCTGATTTTTCAGGTACCACATCATCCTGCCGAAGATGAAAAACTGAGCAGTGTTGCACATCTCGCTTGTGGCGGAGGACCTGCAGCAAATGCAGCGATTGCAATAGCGCGTCTGGGCTTAACAACTGGTTTCATCGGCTATTTGGGAAATGACTTGTATGGAGACAGTCATCTGGCCGAGCTGACAACAGAAGGGATCGACACTCATCATATCCACAGAGGATCCATCGCAACACCTGTCGCTACGCTGATTGTCAAACCCGATGGCAAACGCAGTGTTATCAATTACACGCAAGCTTCAACACTTCTGCCTGCTGATTACTGTACACTCATGCCAGATCAAATGCCCAAAGTACTCTTAGTAGACGGACACCAACCTGCGATTTCATTGGCCTTGATCAAACAGGCAAAACAATTGGGTATTGTCACCATTCTGGATGCAGGGTCTCTGCATTCAGGTACACGGCAGTTAATGACCGAAGTCGATTTCCTCGCTGCATCAGAAAAATTTGCCCACCAGCTGAGCAAACAGGATCATCCTGAAACGGCTCTAAAACAAATGCGCTCGCTCGCTCCAAGTGTGATTATTACGCTTGGCGAACGCGGTCTAATCTGGTCACATCAAAACAAAACCGGCAACCTGCCAGCCTATTCCGTCAAATCAATTGACAGTACAGGCGCTGGAGATGCTTTTCACGGTGGCTTAGCTGCTGCTCTGGCCAGACAGCTCAACTGGATTGATGCACTCAAGTACGCCAGTGCGGTGGGCGCATTGTGCTGCACCACCATTGGCGCAAGACCCGGAATGCCGACCTGGTCTGAAGTTGATTTCCTGCTGCGACACATGTCGACAGACTCATAGTCACTCAGACTTGATCTGACGGTTACCTGTTTTTCGGGTATCTGTTAGATGAGGGCTATATTTTTTAATACACTTGTCGCTTGCAAAAAAAATCAGAGAACTTAAACCCAATACTGAACCACAAGACCGATAAATACAGCCATACCAAGCCAGTTGTTGTTTAAAAATGCCTTGATACTATCTTCTGGCTGACGGTTACGAATAAGATATTGCTGATAGATGCTGAGTCCGACTGCAATCAGTAAACCAAGATAATATGGCCATTTAAATTCCTGCATTTGCCCGATACCATAGAGCAGTAGCAGAACAAATACCTGAAACATGGCAATGGATATACGATCGAGTCCATCAAAGAGAATAGCTGTAGATTTAACGCCAATTTTCAAGTCGTCATTACGGTCGGCCAGCGCATACATGGTGTCATATGCCAGCGCCCAGAACAGGGTTGCCAGATACAGCAACCAGGCAATTTCGGGTATGTGCTCGGTCTGGGCAGCAAAACTCATTGGTACAGCCCATCCAAATGCCAGTCCCAGATATGCTTGTGGAAAATACGTATAGCGTTTCATGAACGGATAGCTGGCAGCGAGT
>DRLZ01000252.1 GCA_011322755.1 Crenotrichaceae bacterium | reverse complement strand
TGCGAAAACTAATACAATTATCAAATTGATTTTTTTGTTCATCTCTCTCTCATTAATTATTTTATTGAAGTAGCAACCATTGCTACTAACCTACCTTGATAACTATAGATTAGGCATTATAAATTTACAATGAACATAAAATGCTATACAGTGTTTCAAAAAGAGAAACAATCCTAGGTATTGGAGATGGACAAATTAAAATGTATGCAAGTGTTTACCAAGGTTGCAAAGGCTGGCAGCTTTGTTGCAGCTGCAAATGAACTTGGTATTTCAAAGGCAATGGCTACCAAACATGTCGCGCAGTTGGAGGCGCATCTGGATGCTCGATTGCTAAATCGTACGACCCGTAAGCTAAGCTTGACTGAAATGGGTGTTGGGTATCTGGACAGGTGTCAGGAAATTCTTGATGATATTGAAGAGGCAGAGTCTACAGTCGTTCATCTGCAGCAAGAACCAAAAGGATTGTTGCATATCAGTTCGCCACCTTTTTTTGGCACATATCATTTAATACCTGCAATTTCCGCATTTAACAGGTTGCATCCCGAATTACGTTTTAATGTGACTTTGCAGGGTACGACACCCGATATCATTGAACAAGGGCTGGATTTATCAATTTTGCTGGATTCGTTACCAAATTCAAATTTAATTGCCCGGCGGATAGCGAGTTCTGAGATGAAAGTGTGTGCATCATCAGACTACCTTGATCGTGCCGGTCTTCCGGAGACACCAGAACATTTACCCAGTCATTTATGCTTGTCGAGCTCGACCCTCGCGCCTGGCAACCAATGGATATTCAGGCGTGATGGGGCATCTACGGTTGTTAAGGTCAGTGGCCCAGTCAAGTGTAATATGGTTGGCGCTATTCGCTCAGCTACATTAAATGGGATGGGCATAGCAGTTTTGCCATCCTATATCATTGGTCCTGATATTCGGGCTGGTCGATTGATTCCATTGTTCGAAGACTATGAACCTGCTTTTCTTGATATTCATGCTGTTTATCCTCATCGAAAACATTTATCTGCAAAAGTTGTGATGTTTCTTGATTTTTTAGGTGAGAGAATCCGGCCAGAATCATACTGGGAAAACTGGACAACTCCTGTTGACAATCTTGGAGTTCAAAATCTTTAGCAGTGTTGTTACAACAATGAAGATGTGTACTATTATTTTTTTTTAAATCAAGAAACAGTGATTTTGCTATTTCAGGATGATCAAGACTTCGATACAATAAACACAATCAAAGAGAGATTACCTACTCTTTGTTTTTTGAATACACGCTTGTTTCAGTAATCTCTGACAAGTCACTCGGGAAGTATGCACAATGACGATAAAGATCTTTAAATTCATGATTTATTGCGGTTTGATTCTCATCGCAACATCCCGGCTCGCATTTGCGGCAGGTAATCCAGAAGCTGGTAAAGTCAAATTTGTTATGTGTGCTGGATGCCATGCTATTCCTGGATATTCTAATGCTTTTCCGCGTTTTCAAGTTCCAAAACTTGGAGGTCAGCAAGCTGATTTTTTATTGTCAGCATTAAAGTCATATGCAAAAGGTGAACGCAATCATGCGAGTATGAATGGTACCGCTATGAGCCTAAGTGACCAGGATATGCTGGATATTACAGCCTTCTTGTCTGATCTTGCGTTTTCTGAGAATATTGACAGAAATGAAGTGTTTGGTGATCCGGTTGCGGGGAAAAAGAAAGCAAAAAATTGCGCAACTTGTCATGGAAACAAAGGTAAAAGTTCAAGCCCTGGATTTCCTAATTTGATTGGTCAATATGAAACGTATTTAATCCATTCGCTTACGCAATATAAAATGGGTAAGCGGAAAAATCCAATGATGACAGGAATGACGGCGGCATTGTCAGAAGAAGATATCAAGAATATTGCAGCATTTTATGCAAGTCAGAAAAAAGGCTTGAGCGTACCAATAGAGTAAACAGAGAACCGGGAGCGTGTGAGATCAACTTTCGGCTACTGTGTGGTCATCTATAGCAAAGCTTGTCTGTATCTGGGATTTCGTTGATAAGTTGTCAACGTCTTGCTCGGAACTGAAAGTAACTGATGTTACGCATTTGTATTTGCAACGATATCTCTCGATGGTCTGTTTTGAACATACGTTTATTTGCAACAAATCCCTCCAGTTTTGAAAGAGTTGGTTAAGCAGCCGCTGCTCACCGAGAATGGTGGGTGGAGGAAAGTCCGGGCTCCACAGGGCAGGGTGCCAGGTAACACCTGGAAGATGTGAGTCTATGGAAAGTGCCACAGAAAATATACCGCTTCTTACATTAGTGAGAGGTAAGGGTGAAATGGTGCGGTAAGAGCGCACCGCGCTATTGGTAACAGTAGTGGCAGGGTAAACCCCATCCGGAGCAAGACCAAATAGGGGAACAGTGGCTTAAGTCACGGGTGCTGCCCGCACAAGTTCCCGGGTAGGTCGCTTGAGGTGTATGGTAACGTGCATCCCAGACGAATGGCTGCTCAAGACAGAACCCGGCTTATCGACCAGCTCTTTCATTTTAATTAATCTTTTGTAGCGACTCGATTACTCAACTGAACAGTGACCAATTATGTTGAGTTGTTACAATCGTATTTTCATTCTCCAGGCTAAGGAATAAAGTCTACGTGTCGGCGTCGCAGATCGTTTTACAAAATTATTATGTTGCTTAGCGGGTCACAAAATAGA
>DRLZ01000251.1 GCA_011322755.1 Crenotrichaceae bacterium | reverse complement strand
TGTTTCAATCGCTCGATCCACCTCTGGCATTGCAGCGTGCGGTCCGATTACTGAATGTACCCGAAACAGTTGCTCTGGCTATAGAGGATGATCAGCTGGTGCTCAATGGAGTGGCTTCCCGGCAATGGTTAGAATCAGTACGTGGTCTGCTAGATCGTGTTCCTGGTTTTCGCATGATCAATATTGATCGCGTGAAAGTGGATGATTCGTCCCGCCTACGTTCGATTCGTCACCAGTTGAGAGCACCTGAAACTGTTCAATTAGAGTTGAGTTACAATACTTTATTTGTTACAGGCACAGCATCTGCTGAGTGGATAAAAAGTCTTAAACAACGGTGTTTGTCACTATTTCCTGATTTGAATCTGAAGACAACTTTTCACGGTGACAAGCTTTTGTCCAATGAAGGGACTCAGCTTAAGATATTGATACAACAGCTAGACGGAATGTCTTTTTATTTTAGCCGAGGTGTTACTCTAACGACTGCTCAACAATCGAGTTTGGAGGAGAAGATTGATCGTCTTCGAAAGCTAGTGCTAGCAATTGATGATGTATCAACTGGAGTCAAATTTATCGTGCGAGGGTATACCGATGGCTCTGGAAGTGTTGAAAGCAACAAGGCGCTTCAATTAATGCGGGCAAACTATGTGAAACAATTTATGTTAAAGGCGGGCATTAGTCCAGCGTCGATTACTGTGATTTCAGGCCGGAATTCTGTCAGTGTTTTGCAAGTCAATCCGGCATTAAGAAGGGCTGATATAGAAATTATTGCCGACGACGTAGTCTAGTTTGAAAAGCATTGTGTCTAACTTTCGCGATATAGCCATTCAGTGCATTTTCCGGGATGATTCAACCAGGTTCTATTATGGGGAAAAACAGTTGCTGGTTTTTCTGTTAGATTATATGTAGACAATAAAACGAATTAGGTGCAAATGAATTGATATCAAAAAAAATTTGTTTGTTGGGTGATTTTGCCATTGGAAAAACCAGCTTGACCATGCGCTTTTCCAGACAAACATTTTCAGATAAATACCTGACAACTGTTGGTGTGAAAATCGATAGCAAACTTGTGGATATCCCAGATCACCAAACTATTAAACTGGTGATCTGGGATATCGCTGGTAGTGATGCCTTTACAACAACAGATGAAAACTATTTGCGTGGAGCCGCTGGTGTTCTGTTGGTGGCCGACGGCTGCCGCAAAAATACGCTGAGCAGCGTGATGAATCTCAGGCAGATAGTTTTAGATGTCGTGGGTGATTGTCCAATGGTTGTTGCTGTTAATAAAGTTGATTTGAAATCACAATGGGAGGTTGATAGGTCAGATATTATTAAGTTGCAGAAAAAAGGGCTGATTATCTACAAAACCAGTGCCAAAACCGGTGAAAATGTAGATGTTGTTTTTAATCAGTTAGCTAGTTTGTTGATAGCGCGATGAATACATTAAACCCAAGTGACCACAGCGTCATGCTTCAATGTATAGAGAACTCGACACATCCGCTCTGTATTTGGCTCGATAGCAACTTTATAGTAAAGTCTTGGACAGGTGATTATGCTTACTATGGCTATGATGTTATTGAAGCAGGAAAAGATTGTCGTGATTCCTTGTTGTTTCTTGTCGGTCTGAATGCTGAAAATACAATAAATTTACGTTTTATCCAAACACCCAATAATCGTGCTGTGCATATTGATATTGTGGTTGTTGCTGATCAAATAACGCTTGTGTTTCTGGATGCTACAGAGCAAAGTGTTAATCATTCTGTTTTGCAGCAGAAAAGCAACGAGTTAGCTTTAATGCAGATTGAGCAGCTCAAATTAATCGAAAATCTAAAACGTCTAGAAAAAGAAGTTGAGGCAAAACGCCGCCAAGCGCAACGGGCGAATCGGCTCAAAAGTCAGTTTATAGCTACAATGTCGCATGAATTTCGAACCCCATTAACATCAATTTTGGGTTATACGATGCGATTAAAAACGATATCGAACACGAGCCAGATGCATATGAAATATTTAGGCAGTGTGGAGCGTGGTGCAAAACACTTGCTGTCTCTGGTTGAAAATCTTCTTGATCATTCTCAAATTGAGGTTGGTAGCCTGAGCATCAATCCAATCGCAACCGATGTAAGGATTGTTTTAGATAAGTTATTCAGTATTTTTGAACCGTTAGCAGAAGATAAAAGTATCAGCTTTGCAATTGATGTAAAGTCGGATCTTCCTGATTTCCTGTGTCTGGATGAAATGCGATTTCGTCAAATCATGGTCAATTTGATATCAAATGCCATCAACTATACCAATGAAGGATCGGTTCTCGTTGAAACAACCTGGGAGGGTGATCAATTAACTGTCAACGTTGAAGATACGGGAAAGGGAATTGCTGATCGCGACCAACAGCGGATTTTTACTGCATTTGAGCAATTAGGCAATGAGCCAGGAACCGGGCTTGGTTTATCAATTGTGAAGCACTTGGTGACAGCAATGGGTGGAGATTTGTTGCTGACATCTGCAATTGGTAAAGGTAGTCGCTTTATTATCCATCTTCCGGCTAAAAAAGTTAGACCTGATAGTGATGCGTGCACATCAGAGCAGAATAAAAACTGCAAACGTAATACGAAACTCTTTCTTCAAACAGTGCTTATTGTTGAAGATAATCCTGATATTATGCGCTTGCTAGAAAGTGTATTTGATGATGTAGAATGCCGCAGTCTGACTGCGACAACAGGAAATGATGCCTTGAATCTGGCTTTATCAGAATGGCCGGATCTCATTTTACTTGATCTTAATTTGCCTGATATGACTGGTTTTGATGTGATTAAGTCACTAAGGAGTAATCAATTCCTGAATCCGGTTTTTATACAAAGTGCCTGGACATCTACTGAATATAAAGCAAGGGCAAAACTTGCTGGCTGTGATGAGTATTTATTAAAACCATTGGATATTACTCATTTAACAACGTTACTTTCTGAGTATTTTCATAGCAGTCATGACCTTGGAATGCCAGTCGAGCGATATCAAAAAATTTATCAACGTTTTCTCAACTCCCTTCCAGAAAAACGCGAAACTCTGCTCAGGCTTGAGGCCAATAATAATAATCGTAATTGGAGCCGTATCACAAGACAGGAGCTGCATGCCTACGCGCATAGACTTGCTGGCTCGGCAGAAATGTATGGAATGTATGCAATTGCCAGAATATCAAAACAGCTGGATTTATTGTTACTCGACTACGAGAGTTCGGATTCACAGGACGGTGGTGTTGAATTGCAGCAGAGAATAATTAGAACAATATCTAAATTGAGCACTCAATTCGATCAAGCTATCCTAGAATGAGTGAATTGTCTTCAATCCGTGCGATCTGGGTAGGCTAAATCGAAGATGGCTCATGGAAGTGTTGGACTCAGTCTTTAGTCATGTTTTTATTGTTTTGATAATACAGCTATCAGCTGCCCTGTGAAAGAGAGGGTAACTTAAAGAGACTATAAGAATTACCGAATTTTACTGACAAAACATGTTGTCGAGTAATTAGTATTTTGATCACATCTATCGAGTTAACAAATGAATGAAAAATAATCAAGCACATCAAGTTGACAATCTGGTTATCGCCCGTATTCCGACAATCCATGGCGAATTCAGGCTTCATTATTATACCAACACGATCGATGGGAAAGAGCATATAGCAATGGTCAAAGGTAGTGTTGAGGGCGTTAGTAATGTCCTTGTGCGTATGCATTCGGAGTGTCTAACGGGTGATGTGTTAGGCTCTCAGCGTTGTGATTGTGGAGAACAATTGGATCTGGCTCTGAAGCTGATTGGCCAGAGCCAGTGTGGTGTATTGATTTATTTACGTCAGGAAGGTCGTGGTATTGGGTTGTTGAAAAAATTGCAAGCTTATAATCTTCAGGATGCAGGAATGGATACAGTTGATGCCAATTTGCATCTCGGACATGATGCAGATGAACGTGAATACGAGGTGGCGGCATTAATTTTAAATAATCTTGGAGTACAATCTGTCAAGCTAATGACAAATAATCCATTAAAAATTAATGCATTAAAGGATCTCGGGGTTGATGTAAACGAACGAATTTCGCTAGAGGTGGATGCCAACAAGCATAACTGGCAGTATTTAAAAACCAAGGTTGATAAGTTGTCGCACTTGATTACTGGCTCAGGTTAAGTTTTTTCTATCTCTGCATACTAATAAATAAAATGTAGCTGGGCAATTTAGTTTTCTAGTGATAAAAATGTTCACCCGCATTACGATGCTGAAGAATACAGTGTGTTTCCCTGCGGATATAGTTGGTTTTTGAGGTCTTATTTTGTATGGTTAACACCCTCAGCGTCGACGTTTTGGTATTTCAAAATTAACTTTCAATGGCTTTCCGTTAAAATCCTTACCATTTAATCCGGCTATTGCGGCGCGTGCTTCGTGACCTTCCATTTCGATAAAGCCAAAACCTTTACACTGGCCTGAAAAGACATCGGTTACAAGCCTGAAAGAACGAACAGTACCGAATTCAGAGAATAGAGTACGAAGGTCATCTTCATTGGTGTCAGTCGGTAAATTGCCTACAAATAGTTTTTTCAATGCTGCTTGCCTTCTGTGGCTAGGGTGTATTGTTAATTGGATAATGTGCGCAAAACCAGTCTAAGCTAGAGAGGATAGCAACGGATGCCCATCTGCTTGCTTGACTGTATAAAGGTAAAACTGAACCTGAAAAAACGCAAAGTTAACTGTTTAGATTGATCAACTGACTGTCTCAACTACAACCAGGATACTTGTCTGTCACTCTTTGCGAGTGCAGAGGAAACAAAGAACCCCGCCGGAGCGGGGCTCGTCAATCCTTAGGAAATCAAGGAAAGTATAAAATTTACATTTATGAAGTAGTAACGCTTGTGGCCTGCGGACCTTTTGGGCCGTCTTCTACTTCATATGTAACAGCCTGACCCTCGCTCAAGGTTTTAAAACCAGTACCTTGGATCGCGCTGAAATGAACAAATACATCAGCTCCGCCGTCATCTTGAGAAATAAATCCAAAACCTTTTGATTCGTTGAACCATTTTATAGTGCCTGTAGCCATAAAACTTTTTACCTGAAATAAATTAAACAAATAGTGTGTGCATACAGGTCGTGTAACAGTAATACAAGGGGGTAACACGAAGGGAACAACCATAACTGCCAATAACAAAATCTGTAGCTGTGCATACTATAGGCGAATCATTATGAAATTGCCAGAAATTTCTTTACAACGAGTATCAATATTGAGTCTGAATTGACCGAAATGATTATCTTCTGTTGATTTTGGATCAACATATGACATCATGATATGTTGATGATAGGCGTGTGCAGTCGTTGCAAGTTGCTAATTCTAGCTTGCATTCAAATTGGTATGCAGTATAATTTGTCGGGCTAAGTTAAGCAGGCGCGTAGCTCAGTTGGTTAGAGCACCACCTTGACATGGTGGGGGTCGTTGGTTCAACTCCAATCGCGCCTACCATGCATTAACTGGTAATTCCAGGTAGAGCATCGCAAGGCGGTGCTTTTTTCGTTTTACATAGCGGTTATACTCAAATTGATCTCTCGAGCAGCATATTGCAATGGTAACAGTTACACTTCCTGATGGTTCTCAGCGCGAATTTGATTCTGGCGTTACTGTCATGGATGTGGCAAAAGCCATTGGCTCTGGTCTCGCAAAAGCAACAATTGCAGGGCGTGTAGATGACTTGCTGGTCGATGCCAGTGAAGAGATTTACAAAGACGTAACTCTTAGTATCGTTACTGCGAAAGACCTTGATGCTCTGGAAATTATTCGTCATTCCACTGCTCATCTGCTTGCGCAGGCTGTCAAACAACTTTTCCCGAGCGCTCAGGTCACAATTGGTCCAGTGATTGCAGATGGGTTTTACTATGACTTTTCCTGTGATCACCATTTTACCCCAGAAGATCTGGAACGCATTGAAAGCAGGATGACAGAACTTGTCGAGCTTAAAATACCTGTTGTGCGTGACATTATGCAACGTGACCAAGCAGTTGATTATTTTCGTGGTATAGGTGAGGGCTACAAGGCAGAAATTATACAAAGTATTCCCGCCGATCAGTCGATCTCGCTATATACTCAAGCAGAATTTACTGACTTATGCCGAGGCCCTCATGTGCCAGATACAGGCAAGCTGGGGGCATTCAAATTAATGAAAGTTGCTGGTGCCTACTGGCGCGGTAATTCTGAGAATGAAATGTTGCAGCGCATATACGGAACTGCATGGCTTGATAAAAAAGCACTCAAAGCTTATCTGCACCGGTTGGAGGAAGCTGAGAAGCGAGATCACCGTAAACTCGGCAAACAGCTGGATCTCTTTCACATGCAGGATGAAGCTCCTGGCATGGTGTTCTGGCACGCAAAAGGGTGGACGATTTATTGTCTTATTGAACAGTTTATCCGTGAAAAATTGCGTAAGCACGGCTATGGTGAGGTTAAAACACCACAAGTTGTCGATCGCTCATTATGGGAAAAGTCAGGGCACTGGGATAAATTCGGTGAAATGATTTTTACCACGCACTCAGAAACCAGGGAATATGCAGTCAAGCCAATGAACTGTCCCTGCCATATTCAAATCTACAATCAGGGCATTAAAAGTTATCGGGATCTACCGATTCGAATGGCAGAGTTTGGTAGTTGTCATCGCAATGAACCGTCAGGAACTTTGCATGGACTAATGCGTGTGCGTAATTTTGTACAGGATGATGCGCATATTTTCTGTACGGAGGATCAGAT
>DRLZ01000250.1 GCA_011322755.1 Crenotrichaceae bacterium | reverse complement strand
TGTGCCTTTGGCGAAAACAAGGAGTTGGTTCAGCACAGGGTGGTTATGATAGATTTTGATAATGGAGAACAGTTGGTTGATGTATGAACATGTATCAGTAGCACGGCAAATGAGTCATTTGCGACTAGACTTAGATTGTGAGATAAAAAGTTGAAACTGAAACTTGGTGTTGTAATGGATCCCCTGGAAAGGATTCAATATAAAAAAGATACGACTTTTGCAATGATGCTGGAAGCGCAGAGAAGGCACTGGGAAGTCCATACGATTGAAATGGATGGTCTGTGTCTTCGTAATGGAAAAGCCTATGCATGGTCACGCAGTGTTGAGTTATATGATGACTCTAAACGATGGCATCATTATGATCAGGAAGAAGAAAACCCGATAGACTATTTCGATGTTGTTCTAATGCGCAAAGATCCTCCGTTTGATATGGAGTATATTTATGCAACTCATTTATTGGAAATAGCTGAATCAGCAGGAGTCTTTGTGGTTAATAAACCACAGTCACTGCGTGATGTGAATGAAAAGTTGTATACTGCCTGGTTTTCTCAATGTACGCCTCCAACATTAGTGAGTCGACAGCATCGGGAGTTTCGCAAATTTCTTGCTGAGTATCATAAAATAGTACTTAAACCACTGGATGGAATGGGTGGAGCATCTATTTTTGTTGTTTCTGAGGATAGTCCGAATATTTCGGTGATTCTTGAAATGATGACGGCTTATGGTAGCCGACAAGTGATGGCGCAGCAATATCTACCAGAAATCAGTCAAGGTGATAAACGGATTCTGGTTGTCAATGGCATTGCGGTTCCTTATGCACTGGCAAGAATCCCCGCTAAAGGAGAAAGTCGTGGTAATCTGGCAGCAGGTGGGACAGCAATAGGTGTTGAATTGACTGAACGAGATCACTGGATTGTACAACAAGTTGCACCAACTTTAATAGCAAAGGGTTTGTTGTTTGTTGGTCTTGATGTCATCGGTGATTATTTAACTGAAATAAACGTAACCAGTCCGACATGTGCAAGAGAACTGGATGCGTTATATGGATTGAACATTGCTGGTGATTTTCTGGATAGCATAGAAAATTGCCTGGATAAGAGGTAGAGGTATGAATGCTGCAGGTCTGATTCGACGCGAGAAGCTGCCATCGGCTGATCGTTTTTTATTTGCAATGGCGGTTGCTATTCTTTTCCACGTGTTGTTGTTTTTTTTGTTTGGACTAAATATACATTTTCCGAAAGTGCCAGCTAAACACTCATTAAATGTCACCTTGGTGATACCAACAGAGGATCAACTGCGCCCGGACAAAGCAGATGTGCTTGCGCAGCAAGATCAGATAGCGTCTGGTATTCAAGGGACAGCTGAAGAAGCGAGGGCAGCGGAACAGGCTGATATTCAATTCAAACCAGTGAAAGAAGATGTGAAGCAAGCTGACCAGGAATCCGCACCTGTTGAATCAACACCTGACAGGCAGCAAATTTCTACACAACAGCAGGCTAGCTTTAAAGCGAACGCCAAACAAATTGAAGAAACAACAAACAGGAAGAAAAAGCTGACGCCTGAAATGCTGACACAACAAATTTCCGAAGTCAGTACAGAATTGACAGATTTAATGGCGCGACAGATTTCATCAAAAAGAGTCGCATACGTCAATACAATCAATGCACATAAATATCAGGCAGCAGCTTATGAAAAAGCCTGGCAGGATAAAGTACAGCGTATCGGAAACATGAATTATCCAGAAGCAGCTCAAAATGGAAAATTATCAGGAAGCCTCGAATTGAGTGTTGGTATCAATACCGATGGTTCACTCTACCGCGTCGATATATTACGTTCATCAGGACATAAAGAACTGGATGATGCGGCGATCAATATTGTAAAACTGGCGGCTCCTTATGCGAAATTACCTCAAGGTGTGCGTGAAGAAGTTGACATTTTATTTATAAAACGCAGATGGATTTTTTCTCAAAATAAATTATCTGATGGCTCAAGTCGTTAGGCGGATACTACTTTTTTGTAACTCGCTACGTTGTAAGAAGCGACAGAAATCGGTATTGCAATGAACACACACACGACAGTCCAGCATGATTCATTGTTTTTAGTGGATCAATTTCTTATCGCAATGCCGACACTCAGTGAATCTTCATTTTCTGGCAGTGTCACTTACTTGTGCCAACATTCTGCTGAAGGTGCATTCGGTGTCGTTATTAATCGCCACACTGATATCACTGTCGGAGATGTGATGCGGCAAATGAGTATCAAGAATGTCTGTCAAGAGGTGAGGGATTTGCCTGTTTATGATGGCGGTCCTGTTGAGCGTGAGCGAGGGTTTATTCTTCATTCACCTGTTGGTCAGTGGGATTCTACATTGCAGATGAGCGATTCCATTGCCCTAACGACTTCTCGTGATATCCTCGAAGCAATTGCAAAAAACCAGGGCCCGCAGCAATTTTTGATTGCACTTGGTTATGCTGGCTGGGCTGCACACCAATTGGAACAAGAACTGATTGATAATGCATGGTTAAATGTTGCCGCCGATTCAGTCATCTTATTTGATACACCTGTCGAGCAACGCAGTAAAGCTGCAGCTGCATGTATTGGTGTGGATATCAACATACTTTCATCCCAGTCTGGACATGCTTGACAAGCTGATTGATTGCAATCAATTGCCACTAAAATAACATGTTAGAAACATCACATTCGACGATAACAAAAGGAACCTGTCTAGGTTTTGACTTTGGGTTGAAGAAAATTGGTGTTGCTACCGGTGATGCTGAGACTGGCATCGCTAATGCGTTAACGACAATTGTTTCTGTTCCAAAACAAATTCGCTGGAATGCAATCGAACAGCTGATTATAGATTGGAAGCCGGATTTGTTCGTAGTGGGTCTCTCGCATAATATGGATGGTAGTGATCATGATGTAACACGTGCCATTCAAAAATTTACAAGACAACTGGAAGGACGCTTTGGGTTGCCAGTTCATCAGGTTGATGAAACCCTGAGCAGTCGCGAAGCCTGGGAATTGCTTTACATGGATAATGGTGTTAGTCATTCAAAAGCACTTCGATTACAGGATCAGGTTGCTGCACAACTGATAGTGCAGTCCTGGCTGGATCAGCAAACAGTGTGAGATTAGGAATGAGAGCATACCCATGTGATATCAAACAGCTTTTGGATCAACTCGCTGATCAACTCAAACACAGTATCAACAATGGGACATTGGCAGCTCCTCTCATGGTAGGAATTCATTCGGGCGGTGTCTGGGTGGCAAACCAACTCCACCAGCGTCTGCAATTGACTGAGCAATTAGGTTTACTCGACATCACCTTCTATCGCGATGATTTTTCACAGGCAGGACTTCATCCTCAGGTCAAACGCAGTGAGTTACCATTTGATGTTGATAACAGAAACATCATATTGGTTGATGATGTGTTATACACAGGTCGAACAATACGAGCGGCACTCAATGAGATTTTTGATTATGGTCGACCAGCACATGTCTGTCTTGTCGCACTGCTGGTGCGAAACGGGCGCCAGTTACCAATACAGGCAGATTTTACAGGGTTGTCGCTAGATCTGGAGGGGAATGAACGGATCAAGCTGTCTGGGCCTGATCCGTTGAAGTTGGTGATTGAAAATGTGTTGCCTGACTCTTCTGTAAACAATCGGTAACTTTTAAGAAGCCACAAGCTTAACTGTTACTAAAGTTTTGAAGAGCACTCATTACACTATCTTTGCTGAGTGCCTCTGGATTTGACGCAGCTTTACAATTACAGAAGATCGCCTGCAATTGTAAAGCCTGTAATGAGCAGGGCATGTGTTGTAAGCTAATCGCTCCTGGTGTTATTTTCCAGTCTGGTGTGCCTGCATAATATTGATTCCTTTCAGCAAATTAAGTGCTTCAGACAGAGCATAGTCTTTCAACATGGCCGCGCTTTGCTCGTCTTTGTCTGTATCTTTTGTCTTGGATTTTTTTGCTTTCTTGCCATTTTCAAGGTGGCGGGATAAATTCGCTTCTTTAACGGGGTCAAGTGGTGAACGTTCCAGCGCTTCGAGTCTGAAACGGGACAATTCGATATCTGGCTCGATGCCTTCAGCCTGAATAGAATGTCCAGAAGGTGTGTAATAGCGAGCGGTGGTCAGCTTGATTGCACCGCCGTTACTGGTCGGCAAAATGGTTTGTACTGAACCTTTACCGAATGATCGTTCGCCCATGATGATGGCTCGCCCATGATCTTGCAAGGCTCCTGCAACAATTTCAGAGGCAGATGCGGAGCCGGCATTAATTAACACAACAATGGGTTTTCCATTGAGGATGTCGTCCGGCGTGGCTTTAAACTTCATTTCTGAATTTTTGATTCGACCGTCAGTGAAGACAATCAAACCATCTTTAAGAAATGCGTCACTGACTTCAACAGCTGCATTTAGCACACCGCCAGGGTTGTTGCGCAAATCAAGGACAATGCCTTTCAACATGCCCTTGTTTTCATCGATCATTTTACTCACTGCATTTCTCAGCTGCTTACCAGTTGAGGATTGAAAGCTGCTGATTCTCAAATAGCCATAACCTGGTTCCAATAACTTGTTTTTCACGCTACGGATTTTTATGATGTCACGTGTAATGGTAAGTTTGAATGGTTTGTCTTCGCCTTCGCGTACGATTGTCAGAACAATATCAGTCCCTGGTTCTCCGCGCATGATTTTAACCGCATCACCCAATGTCATGCCTTTCACAGGTTGTTCATCGAGGCGGATAATTAAATCGCCAGCTTTTACTCCAGCTGCAGAAGCAGGCGTATCATCGATTGGCGCGATGACTTTAACAAAACCATTTTCCATGCCGACTTCGATACCCAGTCCGCCAAAGCGCCCGGTTGTACCGACACGCAGTTCTTCATACTGTTCAGAGTTAAGATAGCTTGAATGTGGATCAAGACCAGTCAACATGCCGCGGATCGCATCCTCAATCAGTTTCTTGTCTGGAACATGTTCGACATAATCTTTTTGAATCCGTCCAAACACTTCGGAAAATGCTCGCAACTCATCAAATGGGACAGATGTGGAGGCATCCTTATCTGCTAATACACTGCTGCACAGTCCAATTGCTGCTCCTAAAACTACACCAACAATCAACGCCAGTATATATTTTCGATCGATCATGTATCCACGCCTCCAGGCATTTGTAACAGTAAACTTTTCAAAAAGTAAATTAACGGGTAAACAGTAATCAGGCTAGTATAACATGGAGCATACGGCTGTATTGAATACGAAAACAGATTTGATACATTTTCATCGCTTCATTGTCTATTTGCAGCGCATAAAAACAATGGTGATTACTTCTTGTTTCGTTTTGATAACCAGTGTAGTGGGTTTTCCTGACGCTTCCTCTTGCGTACCTCAAAATAACCAGCGGGTTCCGCCCGCCCTCCACTTGCACCTGCCGATGCAATAATCTCACCAGCGTTAACTTGTTGTCCTACTTCCTTCTTGATATTTTGATTATGTGCATACAAGGTGAGATAGCTCGACCCATGATCAATGATAACCAGCAGACCATAGCCTGGCATCCAGTCAGAAAATACCACACGTCCATGAGCCACTGAACGAACCGGCACTCCCTCCGCCGTGTGAATGATGAGCCCCTGTTTCGTGTGATTGATCACACGCCGCTGGATCGATGAGTAAGTGTTAACCGGCCATGGTAATTTGCCTTTTAGTTTTACAAAGGCTTGCTTGTTAATAACAGCCAAATCAAGATCATCAATTGATTGATTAATTTGGTTGATTAATTTCTGCAGTTGTTTTTCATTCTTAACAAGTTTTGACAAGTTGTGTTTCTGATTTTTTAGCTGATCTTTTATCTGGGATAAGAGCAAAGTTCTTGTCGTTTTCGTTTGTTTGATCGTTTTTTGTTTTTCTTTAACCTGTTTGTGCTTATTTGTTAATTTATTTTTGATCGCGATAGAATCTGCTTCAAGTGATTCTATTGTTGTCAGCAGATCGCGCACTGTGTTGATTTGAGTGAGTCGTGCCTGATTCAGGTGGCGATAATACGCCATGTGTCGCGCAATTTTAGAAGGGTCTGTTTGACTTAGCAGGAGTCGCCATTGTTGTTGCCGACCCGACCGATATGCTGCACGGAGTTGATTGGCAAGATTTTTGTGCTGCAAGCTGAGCGCTTTTTCCTGCTTTGCTTTTTGTAGGATGATTTTTTCCAACTTATATTGAAGTTGTGAGATTTTTATTTTTAATGAATCCAGAGACCTGGTTATTTGTGCATAATTTTGTTCAATTGCTTCCAGCTCAGCTGCTACTGAATGCTCGCGGGATTCCATTTTCCGGATTTTATTTTTGGCGTTGGTGATTTTTGTATGTAATTTTTGCAAACGTCGCTTTTCATCAGGTAAATGAGGATCAGCACTGGCTTGCAAGCATGCGATACTGAAACAAACAAGCAATAGAGTACTGAGGTGTAGAGAGCATTTAGCAATTGTCATGTCAGTGTCTTTTTTCCTTATTGCAGCGTGTGACAATGAATGATGACTGCCTGTTTTTGTTTGTTTGCGGCATGCGTTGAAGCAATGGTTTTTTATTTAGCCTGAGAGTAAGGATTACACAAGCATACGAACGGTGTATTATATACTGCTTTTTATTTGCTCGAGAGGTCTGCGTACTTTCAGCAGATGATTACAAATTATGATAATGACAGAGATAAAATGAATCCAGAGCGTATTTCCGAATTTCTTTTTAATCATTGGATCATTGCATCCGCACTTGTTCTTGTATCAGCACTTTTGATTCAGGATACCTGGGAGTCAATTACCCGAAAATTTAAACGAGTATCAACAGCGGGTGCCGTGGATCTTATTAACAATCATGATCCTGCCATTCTGGATGTCAGAGAGCCTTTTGAACATGCAAAAGGACACATTCAGGATGCAATCAATATTCCTGCGGCAAAGCTCTCTAAACGCATGAATGAAATTGAAAAATATAAAACAAAACCTCTGCTTGTCGTGTGTCAGACAGGCACTCGCTCGGTCACTGCGTGTAAAAATCTATACAAACAAGGCTATGAAAATGTCATTCACCTTACCGGAGGTATCCAAGCGTGGGAAGATCATAAATTACCATTAATGCGAAAAAAATCACATAAAAAGTCGGCAAAAGCTAAATCAGCGAAATCGACAAACGAAAGTTGATTTTTTTGGTTTCTTTATCACTAAACTGCTTTCTTTACATACACAATTTATTAATATAGAGCTTAAAACACTATGGCTGACGAACAAAAACAGTTCTCCATTCAACGTATTTATGTGAAGGACATTTCCGTTGAAACACCAAATTCTCCTATGATTTTTACTGAAAAATGGGAGCCCAATGTTGAATTCAATCTAAATAGCAATGCAACGCCTGTACAGGATAATTTGTTTGAGGTCAT
Organism: Crenotrichaceae bacterium; assembly: GCA_011322755.1. GTDB lineage: Bacteria > Pseudomonadota > Gammaproteobacteria > Methylococcales > DRLZ01 > DRLZ01. The sequence goes on along the minus strand of DRLZ01000250.1, from coordinate 9,044 downwards.
ATTAGGGATTACGGTTACCGTAAAAGTAGCAGACAAAAATGCTTACCTGGTTGAGATTTCGCAAGCAGGCTTGTTTGGCTTAAGCGGTTTTTCTGAAGAGGAAATGGGGCCAATGCTGGGTAGTTTTTGTCCCAATACGCTCTTTCCATACGCACGTGAAGTCATTTCTGACCTGGTAATCAAGGCAGGTTTCCCGCCGATGTTGCTGGCACCAGTCAACTTTGATGCGGTGTATGCTCAACATATGCAACAAGCCAGTGAGCAGAATAGTGGATCGCAGACTGTTAACTAGTCTTGGCTCTTAATTCTCAACGCTGATGATTGACCGTCCTGTCTAGAGAGTGAAAAAACGTTACCAAATCACTGTCTTGGGCGCTGGATCCTGGGGGACTGCTCTGGCCATCCTGATGGCGCGCAATCACCATGCAACGTGTTTGTGGACTCAAGACAACGAACAAGCAATATCTCTGCAGGAAACACGATATAACACGCGGTATTTACCAGATGCCATGTTTCCTGAAGGGTTGAGCGTCAGCAGCGATCTAAAAACTGCAGTAACTTCCGCAGAGGTTGTATTGTTAGCTGTACCAAGCCAGGCATTCGCGGAAGTCTTGCAAAAAATTCGTCCATATCTGGGCTCGAAACCGACAATCATCTGGGCAACGAAAGGGCTGGATCCTCAAACTGGCTTATTGCTGCATACTGTGGTCTCAAAAATAGTATCTCCGCAATCACAAGTCGCTGTTTTGTCAGGACCATCATTTGCGAAAGAAGTCGCTAGTGGACTGCCTACCGCCATTACCATTGCCTCACCTGATCTTGATAATGCCGAGCAAATGGCCGATTTGTTCCGTAATCCTCAATTCAGGGTCTATACATCTCAGGATATCGTTGGTGTGCAAGTCGGTGGTGCGATCAAGAATATACTGGCGATTGCAACAGGTGTGGCTGACGGGCTGGGTTTTGGTACCAATACCCGTGCTGCGTTGATGACCCGTGGTCTCACTGAGATGATGCGTTTCGGTATCCAGTTCGGTGGTGAAAGAGAAACCTTTATGGGCTTGACGGGACTGGGAGATATTATTTTGACCTGCACAGATGATCAGTCGCGTAACAGACAGCTCGGCTTGGGGCTTGGACGTGGACACTCTTTTGCCGATACTGTGACCTCAATTGCGCAAGAGATTGAAGGGATTCCAACAACCAAAACCGTTTACCAGTTAGCCCAGACACATGGTATTGATATGCCAATTACTGAGCAAGTCTATAAAGTATTGTACCAAGGCGCAAAACCGAAAGATGCTGTCAATAATTTGCTCAGCAGACTGCCTAAACCAGAAAAACTGGACTAAACAACGACTGACTCTTTGTTCTCGAGTCAGTTTACACTCAGTCATTGATTACGGACCGCAACGCATGCTTAATTTAAGTGACAAGGTTAAAAAAATAATTATCATTGCCGCAACAATGCCATTAACGGTAAGGCTGCGAGTTGATTTACGCCGTAAATGGTTAGCCAGGCTGGAGCTGGGGATTGCTCAGCGGGCTCATTTGATTATGATCGCACACCCGAAAAGTGGTAATACCTGGCTCAAAGTCATGCTGTCACGGCTTTACCAGGTACGTTTCAATCTGCCTGATAATGTGCTGAATAAATCAGATGAATATTCTCGTCAATATCCTGAGATACCCAGGCTTGCTGCTTCCAATGGGTATTACAGCTATGAAGGCGTCATCGGTGATGATTTGAATGTTGATAATCCAGACTCAACACTGCGAAATAAGCAGATTCTGTTTATCGCACGGAATCCCATCGATATCGCGGTTTCCTGGTATTTCCAGTTTACCAAACGACAATCAGCGCGTAAGCAGGAATTAATTAATCATTTCATAGAACACCCGATCGATCGGCATTCTATTTCGATGTGGGATTTTGTAAGACACAGTGATATTGGGCTGCCGTTTTTGATTCAGTATTTGAATAGCTGGGAACAAAATCTTTCCAATTGCCCAAATGGTTTGATTATTCGTTATGAAGATTTGCGCGCACAGCCTGTTAAAACACTGACCCTGATTACCAAGTTAATGGGTGAATCATTTAGTGAAGAAGAAATCCGCCAGGCAGTTGAATACGGCGGGTTTGAGAACCAGCGACAATTGGAGTCGAAAGGTTTTTTCAAGCAAGGCGGGATGACTTTGCGTAATCCAAAAGATACCGAGTCATTCAAAACGCGGCGCGGTAAAGTTGGTGGATATATCGATTATTTCAATCCTGAGCAGATACAGGAGCTGGAAGATTTAATGATGTCCAGTTTATCTCCAACATTTAACTATCATCCTATAGACTAACGATCAATGTGTGAAATGTGATCATTACTAAATAACTGATGTCTGATAACAACAATCCGCTGATCTGGTTAGTGCTGGGTGATAAGCGCGGCGATAATGCACAAGTTGAAATAGTGGAGCAGGCACTACCATGGCCGTGTATTCGAAAACACGTACAGGTTAAAGACAAGTTTACAGTCAAGAAGCCGCAGGTTAAGCCAACAATTGACCATATCAATCTTGAATTGTCTGATTCGCTACAAGCTCCATGGCCTGATATTATTCTAACCGTCGGTCGCAGACCATCAATGGTTGCCTTATGGGTTAAACAACAATCAGCCGGGTTGACTCGAGTTATTCTTTTTGGGAAGCCTTCAAGTGGTGTTGATGACTATGATTTGATTATTACCAGCTCGGAAATTCTGATGCCACCTGTTTCAAATGTCTTGACTATTGATTATCCATTGATGCGGGTTGATACCGAAGCGATTGAAACAGCTTCAAAATCCTGGCAGTCAGAATTATCCAGATATCCTAAACCATTAGTGGCGATCATGCTGGGCGGTCCCACAAAACCTTACGTCTATGATCAGGACACGGTGCAGAATATCGTTATCAAAACCCGGCAGATTATTGATCAGGAAAACGGGACGCCTTATCTGGTAACCAGTCGTAGAACACCGGACGAATTTATTCATTCGCTTCGTGAACAACTCCCGCAGGGTTGTGAGCTGTATCAGTGGAATAATCAAACAGAGAAAAATCCATATAAAGCATTGCTAGGACAGGCAGATGGTTTTATAGTGACAGAAGACAGTATCTCGATGATTATTGAAATAGCAAAACGAGGTAAGCCACTTGCTCTTTTTCCACTCTCGACGGGACGACTTGGCTGGCTGGATAATCACAGGCGTCGATTAACCGGAAAATTATTCTCAACCCGATCACGGACAGTTTTTGACAGAATAAGGCTATTACTTGCCAAGGGTTTGTACATGTTGGGAATAGCAAGACAGGTTCGTGATTATCGTGCTTTTCAAAGTAAATTAATTACACAAGGGTATGCGGTTTTGATTGATCAGCCATTAACAAAACCTGATCAGCCACTGGTTGATGAGTTGCCCTGCGTGGTTGACACAATTGTTGAATTTATCAATGATTCTGGAACTCAATCAGTACCAGGTCGATAAATGAGTAAACGCTCGAATAAAAAAAACTGGTTTGCTAAACACGTACAAGACCCGTATGTGAAAAAGGCACAGCAACATGGGTATCGTAGTCGTGCAGTGTTTAAACTAGAAGAGATTGATCGTCGTCACCAATTGCTGAAAAATGGTATGACGATTATCGAGTTGGGTGCGGCTCCGGGTGGTTGGTGTCAGTATGTTAGTCAAAAAATTGGTTCAGATGGCAGATTACTGGCGATTGACTTGTTGCCGATTGATCCAGTCAAAAATGTCGATGTTCTTCAGGGCGATGTTACTGAGATGGCTGTTTTCGAACAAATGACAGGCTGGGCTGCAGGACAAAAAGTAGATGCAGTATTATCTGACATGGCGCCTGATATCACAGGTGTCCGTTCCACCGATCAGGCGCGATCTGCCTATTTAATCGATATTGCAATTGATACGGCACTCAACCTGCTGAAACCAGAGGGATTCCTGCTTTACAAAGGTTTCAATGGACAAGAGTTCCAGAATATTGTCAAGCAAACCCGGCGCAATTTCAAAACAACCAGCATAGAAAAACCAAAGGCGTCTCGAAGCAACAGTAATGAGGTCTATTTGCTGGCTCGACAGCTTATTACCAGTTAGGTTATTTAACCTTTGGTATCAATTTGTGGCGTCAAATATTTCTGCTCACTGCTGCAATTTTTCCTTAAGCATTGCTTTTGCTTTATCCTGTATAAATTTTGCCCACCATGGCTGAGGGAAGTTCCAGCCAATAAAAGCACCAATGAGGATCCAGAATAATGTATTCATGAGTTATTTCCTTAAAAAATCTTATTTTAGTTTTAAAGTCATCTATACGACATGACTATCGGATATTGTCATTGAATTCTACTCATTTTAAAAATGAAAACTCTGCGTATCTTCTGGCACAAACACGGATGCCTGCTACCAGAAGATAATGAGAATTTTCATATCTGCAATTCGCTATCAATTACTGCAAGCAAGGTATTGGCTAATCTTCACCACCGAAAATACCAAGAATGTGTAGCAAGCTGGTAAACAGATTGAAAATTGAAACGTAGAGTGTTGTTGTCGCCAAAATATAGTTGCTTACGCCACCGTGGATAATAGAGCTGGTTTCATACAGAATCAGCCCAGCCATTAGGAAAATAAATGCGCTTGATACTGCGAGAGACAAGGCAGGAATCTGGAAAAAAATATTTGCGATTGCTGCAATGAATGCAACCAGAATTCCAATCATGAGGAAATTTCCCATAAAGCTGAAATCCTTTTTGGTTGTGAGTGCGATACCAGACATGGTTAAAAAGATGACCCCTGTGCCACCAAGAGCCAATCCAACTATTTCTGTTCCATTTGCAAACCGGTTGAAATAAATGTCAAGGATTGGACCGAGCGTTAATCCCATAAATCCGGTGAGTAGAAACACAAATAATAATCCTAAAGCTCGGTGAGAGAATTTATGGGTTAGCCATAACAGTCCGAAATAACCACCAAGAACAATAAAAACATTTAAGCGAGGCATGTGTATTTGCATTGCAAACCAGGCAGTTAGTGCACTGAAGATTAAAGTCATTGACAGCAGTGCATATGTATTTCGTAATACCTTGTGGTTGGCCAGTAATCTTGCTTCGGCTTGTGAAGCAATTGTAGTTGATCTCATTTAGTTGTCTCCCTGATAGATAATCGAGATATATTTCCACTGATTATAAAAGGTAATTTAGACAAAATACAGTGATAAGAATTTACACTGTTGTGAAGATGAATGATCAATCGGTCGCTGATACAGTGGCGACACTTGGAAAGAAGTAACTCAGATGGGGGGTATCGCTAGCCATATTCTGTACCAACATGGCTAGCGCAGGTTTTTTTGGCGTATTAGAAATAATAGCCAACGCCAACAATATAACGGTAGTCGGTTTTTTTCTTGCCTTCCGCTGGTAAGGTATCGTGGTCAACGTCAACCTGAAGTAGAAAGTTCAGGTGTTCAATAACAGGTAGGTTAAAACCGGTATGACTACGAACAAGCACATCCGAAAAGTTTTCCAGGTTGACAAGACCTTCATGGTTATGGAAAAACTGAATGCGGTCATCGACAAGCCAGTATCTGAAATCAAGCGCCCATCGACCAGCTGCAAAGTCCCTGTCGTTGGCTTTGATAAAATCCTCATAAATAAATCCAGGGCCTGCTTCGAAAGAAAAATATTTTTTACTGTCGTCCCAGAATTGATAGCCGAGTCCGCCACCGGCAAAAACACGGAAATTCAGGTCTTGAAACTTATCTTTTGATAAATCTGTATTTGCATAAGCGTACCATTTATCTGTAATAAAATGATCGTAGGATAGATACGCACGTCCGTTGTTGGCATTTTCTTTGCCGTTGCTGGCTCCCTGGTTGTACAACACGCCGATTGTTGTTCGATTGTTTGGTCCGAGTGCAATGAGTTCGGCATCAGCATGAAACGTTTGGTTATCAGTGTTTCCTGATTGTTTCATTCCACCTATGTTTAGTTTTCCACTCAATGGGATGTGACCGAGATCAGGTGGGTTGACTGCCGCAATTTGGTTGATATCAATGACAACAGGGTTTGCAAGTTGATCAGAGCGCAAGCTTAGCTGTCCTGGTTGTGACGGAACTGCAAGTCCTTTTACTCTGGATTTATCCTTTAGTTCAACTGTGACGACCTTGTTGCTTTCAAAATTAGCAACCGATTCCCATTTAACTTTAACATCACCAGCATATTCTGTGGCAATTGTAATTTCACCGTCATCAGTTGACAGTATTTCACCAGAAATCTTGTCGCCATTGTTTAGATGTACTGTATCAGCAGTTGCTATACCCATGACTGAGGCTAGTGCTGACAGAAGAAGCATTATTGTTGTATATCTCACTTGTCGTTTTCCTGTTTATTTGTTGCGAACGTAGTTAAAAGACCAGTCTTAGACTGAGCTTTTTTAGACCCAAGATAAATTGGGAGGTGATTATATAACGACTGGATTAGCTTTTGAATGTCAGCTTTGTAAAATCTTGTGCCATTTTAATGAATAATGGCTGTAGAAAAGAAACTGTACTAACTTGAGAGGTTGGTAGGTAACTGAATGTTGCTCAATTATTTTAAATGAAAAATACAGAAATAGATTATATGTGTGATTTATAGTTAAGTATGATTTGCTTGTTTATACTGTTATATTAAGTTGTTTATATTAATTTTATCGTAAGTGTCCAGTGTGGTGTTTTATAAGATTTAATTTCTGCTGTTTTTTAATGGTGTCGATTGTGTTGATGCATTTGAATCTCGTCTCTGAATTGCGAGATGTTATTCTGTGGGTTTGCTAACGGGATAAGAGTAATGTATCCACGCCGGCTTGACTGTAATTTATAACCATTCGCATGAGCAAACTCAGCTAGTTCGAGTACTGTTCCAGATAATACGCGTGCACCTTCAAATGATTTCATGTCTTTCTCCTTGGTTCTTAGGGTTATCCAGACACTCTATAATCGGTGACTGTGCTAATGGTTAAAAAATTATAGAGTGTCAGATCGATAGCTGCTGCGTATTAGTGAAATATTGCTTCCGCTGAATAGCCTTCAGTTTCGATAACTGCACGAAGTTTTTTTAATCCATCCATTTGGATTTGACGTACGCGTTCCCGTGTTACGCCGAGCTCTTTAGCGACTTGTTCCAGGGTTTCTATTTCGTAACCAAGTAAGCCATAGCGTCTGCACACGACTTCTCTTTGCTTTTCTGCAAGTACTTTCAGCCAGTCCTTTACATTGGATTTCATGCTGTTATTCTGGAGAATTTCGGTAGGTCCTAATTCATCTTCATTTGCAATTGCTTCCAGTAGTGGTTTGTCAGATGAAGTTCCAGCTACACTATCAACGGATGAGACACGCTCGTTGAGCTTGAGCATTTTTTCGACTTTGGCTACTGGCTTGTCGAGATGCTCTGCAATATCTTCAGCAGTCGGGTCATGGTCGAGAACTTGTGATAGTTGACGCTGTGCTTTGAGATAGACATTCATCTCTTTGACGATATGAATTGGTAAACGGATTGTTCGCGTTTGATTCATGATTGCACGTTCAATTGTTTGACGTATCCACCAGGTTGCGTAGGTAGAGAATCGAAAGCCGCGCTCAGGGTCAAATTTCTCTACACCACGAATCAAGCCTAGGTTGCCTTCTTCAACCAGATCGAGTAATGGCAAACCTCGATTCAGATAGCGTCGTGCTATCTTGACAACAAGTCGTAGATTGCTTTCAATCATTACTTTGCGAGCAGCTTGATCTCCCGCGAGTGCAAGGCGTCCGTAATACTTTTCTTCATCAGCAGTTAATAGCGTTGATGTACTCAGGGAGTTTAGGTAGATACGCGTTGCATCAAAAACCTCACCAGCTGTGAGTTCAGAACTTGTTGATAGTTGGTCATTATTTGCTTTTGTAACAAAAGCATTATTTTCTATAACTTCTTCAAAATCCACTACTTCATTTATCGCTAGATTATCTGACATGGTTATCTCCCTGTATTTGACTGAGGTATTGCCGGATCAGTGCTTGGGTAAATACGATAATGGATTAACAGGTTTTCCATCGCGTCTTATTTCAAAATGAAGTGATGGCTGTTTTCCTGAAAGTACGCCTACTTCGGCAATTTTTTGGCCTTTTCTAACAACTTGACCCTCTTTGACAAAAAGGTTGCGATTATTCGCATATGCAGTTAGAAAATGTAAGTCATGCTTGATAATAATCAAGTTTCCATAACCCAATAAGCCGCGTCCACTATAGACGACCTTACCAGAAGCAGCCGCTAGAATCGTATCTCCAAGCTTACCGGCAATATCAATGCCTTTTCTGCCTGTTTGATTAAAACTCTTAACAACTATTCCTGTTAACGGCCAGCGCCAGGAAAACTTTAAGGAATTTTTTAATTTATCTGCTATGGAAGTGGTATTATTTCTACTTGTATGTGGCTGCAAGGCCTTTGATGTATGGGTTCTTTGCTTGTTTTTATGATGATGAGAAAGTGCTTTATTAGTACTTTTTTTTGCTCTGATATTAATTATTTGGCCAGGGTAAAGTGTATATGGCCTCCCAATATGGTTCCATTTTATGAGTTGTTTAATATCAACCCCTGCCCTATATGCAATGGAATACAAGGTGTCACCTTTTACAACAATATGTTGTGTTTGTGTGTGAGGAAAAGGTGTACGTTTAAGTGTTGAGACTGATTGACTACAGCTCACCATAAAAGTGATTATCAGTAGCGAACAGAGTAAGAACCGGAAGTTTTTCTCACTGTTTAGATATTGATTCGAACGTTTAGCGAAAGGTTTTGCATTCATTTTATTACTTTAAGAGAACATCTCTGGCAGCATTGATTTGAGCCGCAAGTTCGTCTGATCCACCATGATCGGGATGCGCTTTTTGCATGAGTCGCCTATGTGCTGCGATGATTTCTTTGCGTGAAGCATTTTTACGTAGCCCCAATATCTTATACGCTTGTTCAACTGACATTTGAGCGCTTG
>DRLZ01000249.1 GCA_011322755.1 Crenotrichaceae bacterium | reverse complement strand
CGACGTGTACGTGATTTTTTATCAATAATCTCAGCGGTAACACCAATCGATTGAGCCAAACGATGAATTTCCGATAAAACCTCTCTGCGTTTTTCGCTTTGTCTGTCTTCCAATACTTTTTCAGCATTTAAAATATAGTCTTTCAATTCTTGCTCTGACATTTGAGCTAAATCTGTCATATGACACCTCTTATATAATTATTTTTTAAAATGACAAAATCATCTACAACATAGCAGCCATTTTAAATTGATAAATAGTCAACAAAACACCTCCCACATGCAAAACAACTTCATCACATGCGTAATAGTAAACACTCTATCACCGTATCTCAAGCGTTTATTATAGTTTTAGCAAAAAAATGGCAATTAATAATAAAGTATCAACACATATCCACAGAATAGGCCATAATATTGTTCCAGTCGATACATCAATAGTATAAATTTAAAATAAATTTACCGTTATGTGGACAACAGCCAATCTCTGCGACCGATACTCAACAAGTAGTCGTTTACAAATTGCATCCCCTGATTTCAAGTCATATGGAAAAAAATCAAGTTTCTACGGCCAGATTTCAACTATAAAAGTGTTTGAAGATAATGTAATTGTCCGTCAGGCATTAAAAGAAACTGTCAACAATCGAATCCTTGTACTTGACGGTGGCGGCTCGAAACGCTGCGCACTTTTAGGAGATAATATTGCCTCAATAGCAAGTGTAAATCAATGGCAAGGCATCATCGTCAATGGATGTGTTAGAGACAGCGAGCAACTCGTCAAAATACCAATCGGCATTATGGCACTCGGCGTACACCCTTTAAAAAGCAATAAAAATGGGCACGGCGAACGGGATATTCCTGTTTGTTTTTCCGGTATCATCTTTAATCATGATGACTATTTATATGCGGATGCTGATGGAATCGTCGTGAGTAAGCAGAATCTTATTCGCATACCCTGATTACTCAGCAGCATATCTTTCAAGTGCAGCCCTGACTTGATTAAGCACTGCTGACCAGTCTTTCGTTTTACGTTGCCGAAATAATCGCACACCAGGATACCATGGACTATCATCTCTATCCTCCAGCCAACGCCAGTCAGCGTAGGTAGATAACAATATCCACGTCGGTTTACCGAGGGAGGCAGAGACATGTGCAACAGATGTACACACACTAATGATTAAATCCATTTGCTGAATCAACGCCCCTGTATGCGCGTAACTAACCAGCTCCTGTTCCAGACAAGTAATGGGATAATTTTCTAATTGTTCTTTTTCCAGTGTTGTTAGCGGCATTTGAAAACTATAAAACTCCAGACCTGCAATCTCTGTTAAAGACAGCATCGTTGTTAAGTCAATCGAACGATGATGGTTTATTTTTTGATCTGGACTACCAGCCCAAACCAGACCAATCCTGTATTTATTTGATCTGCCGAGATCAGGAACAACCACTTCAGCAGGAATAGACCAATAAGGTATTTCTGATGGGAGATTATCAAGGCTAATATTCATGATGCCAGGTAAAGACATGATCGGTGAATACACATCAAAACTGTCCCCCGGTATGCTGCCTGGCAAGCGCACTTCATCCACACCAGAAATCGTTTTAAAAAACAGTCTTAACTGTTCAGGGCAAACCACAATGAGTCGCTTGCATCGTGCTGATAATAGAGACAGAAAACGGGCAAACTGTATCGCATCTCCATTTCCTTGCTCAGTGTGAACCAAAATCGTCTTATCATGAATATTCTCTCCATGCCACTGAGGTTGCGGACACTTAAATGGTGTAAATGACGGCATTTTCCAGCGCCATTCATATTCTTTCCAGCCTTCTGGATAATGTCCCTGACGCAACAATATAAGACTTCGATTAAAATGCGCAGTTGCATACTGTTGATCCAGAACAATTGCTTGCTGATAACTTTCCAGAGCCTGTTGCCACTCGAACAAACCCGCCCATGCATGCCCCAGACTATTCCAGGCTTCAGCATGATTCGGGTCCCGGGCTACCACTTTCTTGAGTGTTTCAACTGCGTTTTGCCAATCCTCATAATCGGCATAAGCAACACCTAGCTGGTAACAAGCGACCATGTGATCCGGGTGTTCTTTTAGATACTGTTGATATGTTTTAATCGCAGAATCATATTGCTGCTGACGATGCAACAGTGTTGCCTGCTCAAGAAGTGAATAAGCTGGGTCTGGTTCATGACATTGTTTTAATGCGGCTTCAGGAAGTGAGTAGGATGAGCGCAGCAATGGATTGTCCATTGACAAAATTGCTGGAAAAGATGAAGGCAACACCAGAACCGAGAAAACCTCTTGCACATCACCTGAAAACACCACAAAACCTGCGATCTCACGCTCTTCAATATCAACGATCCAGACGCCACATTGGCGATCCTGACAACGCTCAGTCAGCGGCAGACCGGCAAACACAGCCGTTTCACGCACCTGCGAAAGCCCAATCAAGGCATAACGGCCGACAAATTCGAGGCCACGAGTAAAGCCAGGTAACTCAATGACTGTATCAATTTCCCCAGTCTCTGCATCAACAAATGCCAGCGTACCGGCTCCGGATTCCAGCACCCATAATTTATCCTGATACCAGCGGGGCGAGTGTGGCATGGAAAGACCACGCGCGATCACACGGTTACTTTCTATCTCAATCAGCAGCCCGCCACTCGCCTTGTTCTCCCGCCACCCACCCGGACTGTCTGTTTCACCCAATGCGCTGACAAAAGCCGGCTTGCCTCGTCGCATAGCCAAACCATTCAGGTGGCAGCGATCGAATAAATCATAACCAGACACAAAGGATGGGTGCCAACGCGGAATAAAACTATGCTCAGATGATAACGTACATAAACACGACATTCGCGTGTTGATCAACCATAGCTCGTGGTCATCGGCAAATGCCATTTCATGAATGTCAATATCACCTGTCATATGTACCTGACGGGGAAGATAACAACTTGTATGCTTGTTTACCGGCTCGACTTTCGGAGCCACATCCACCATATTATAATAATTTACAACTTGAATGCCGGTACCGATTGCAAGCTTTGGTTCCTGTAACGCCATGCCCATCGGTTTTTGCATATCCACGAAATGGGTATTGAGGATTTTATCATCTGCGCGCAACAAGATGAGTTTGCCAGCCTGATAAGTAGAAACAACCAGACTGATTCCGGCTTGTTCAAGAAAAAGCGGAAAGCTTTGTGTATGCTGACTACTCAGTGTCTCTGACATTGGCTCATGACGACCAGAAATAAACCGTATACTCTCATCACAGTGCTTGTTTTACCGGAAACAAAAGTATTGTAACGACTCAGCGACATCTGTCATTG
>DRLZ01000248.1 GCA_011322755.1 Crenotrichaceae bacterium | reverse complement strand
TTCGAATAAAGATCACTTTGAAATCGCACAAGCAAACTGATTGTATATTTTCAGAACCGCATTTGTTCTACGCACGCATCTTCTCAAGATATGCCGTAAATTAGTGCTTTCAGGATAATATGCTTCCAGAAAATTCTGCGATTCAAATTTCAATCTGCAATGATTGAAAGTAATCTGAATTCATACCTGAATCCGTGACTTCACTACAACACAAGGCGCGAGGTCTTAAATCTACAGTGGTTAAAAAAACACCCATTTAACCGATGGGTGAAGCTAAGATTTTTTCAACCCTTGTGAAACCAATATCTTACCCCCTGTTATCCACATTGAAATCGCAGAATCAAGTCATAATTATCAAACATTCCTGAGAAATATTCTGATCGACTTGAATTGCTTACAGCGACTGCATAACGTCATAACTATATTTATACCTATATCACCCAACCCCCTTGATTTACTGAATATTGCCCACACAAAGGTAATATGGGTGGGTATTTAACGCATAGTCTTTAGCTCGTATTTCGTATCAGTTATAAACTGATTGCATCGTCGTCTTGAATTCACAACAACCTTATGAAGACTCACTAGAAATACGTGCCAGTAGAGAGCAGAAGAAATTACCCCTTGTTTTCTTAGATACAAAAGAGGATTTATTATGGGTGAAACTATACACAATCAAATCGACGACGAAAAAACACAGTCATTAAAAAAATTCGCTGCTATCGTTTATTTTTGTCATATACTGGCTTTTGCATTAGCAGGCGTCCCTTTACTTGTTGGCCTCATAATCAATTTCATGAAAAGGGCTGATGTTGCAGGAACGTGGCTAGAATCTCATTTTAACTGGCAAGTCAACAGCACTCTCATATTATTCGCCGGGATAGCCTTGTCAGGGCTTACTATGTCCACTGGTTTTGGACTTTATATTTTAATCCCTTTCGTGATGGTCTTTCTTTATCGACTTGGTATTGGGTGGTATGCATTAAATGCTGATAGACCAGTAAAGCAGGCATAAACATGTTGCGTTTTTCACTCTACCATAATTAAAAAGCTGGAATGCAGCTTCTCTACAACTATTTGAGCGACACACTCTCTGTATAGATAAAACCAGATCATGGTCATGATCGAAAAATTTGAAACACAGACGGCTAGCCAAATGCCTTGACTAGCTATCAAAAACCGTATTCAGTCACCATAAAACTGGACTGCACACTCTATCCACATGCACCCCAGCTATTGCTTGTGACTTCAAGCTTCCAACCAGCTTATGCGCGGGTCAATCGTTGCAATTTTGTATCAATCCTCGAAAACTGATGTGGTTGAATGCGTTAGAAAAGCCAAGTTCAATGTTTTATGCTGAAAAACACCTCGAAAGCATTCATCAAATAATGGTGATCTAGCACTCCTGCACTTTCGCGAGCGCTATGCATGGCCCACATCGGATTCCCGACATCAACTGTTTGTAATCCTAATCTGGCCGCACTCATAGGACCAATGGTACTGCCACAGGGAATGTCAGTGCGATGCACATAACGCTGCCACGGAACCCCAGCTTGCTCACAACACCGAATAAATACGGCCTCTGTGAACGCATTGGAAGCATATCGATGATTGGCGTTGACTTTAATCACAGGTCCGCTATTCACCAGAACATGATGATCAGGTTCATAGGCTGACGGAAAGCTAGGTTGCCAGGCATGCGCCATATCTGCGCTGATTAACAGACTATTAGCAAGCGTTTGCTGGTATTGCTGTTGATCCAGTCCTAGCGACATGACGCTACGACTGAGAACATCAGCCAAGAAACTGCTATTTCCGCCTTTGACAGATTCACTGCCAATTTCCTCGTGATCAAAAAACGCACACACTTGAGAGAAGTCGCTTTGCTGAGATTGAGCAGACAACATGGCTGAGAGTCCAGCATGACATGAGGCCAGATTATCCAACTGACTGTTGGCTATAAACTCTGAATGAGCACCCCAAAAACTCCCCGGCTGCGTGTCATAGACAGCCAGTTCCCAGGAAAGAATATCATCCGCCTGACACTCAACATGTTCAGCAAGTAATACCTTGAATTGATCGACAGTCGATTCAGGCTGACCACCATTGACTGAAAACAATAATGGCAACTCAGTTTGCTTGTTCAGTTTTAGCCCATCTGTATTCACATTTCGATTCATGTGAATCGCCAGATTCGGAAGTCGAACCAGTGGCTGTGAAAAATGCACCCGTTTTATTTCCGGTAATAGCCGGTTTGATCGCAAACTGACCCGTCCCGCCAAACTGAGATCCCGATCTGTAAATGTCGCCAGAATCGGCCCACCATAAACCTCGACACCGAGCATCAAGGTTTCCTGCTTGCGAATAACAGCATTTGGTTTAATCCGAAACCCGGGCGAATCGGTATGTGCGCCAATAATTCTGAAACCGGTTTGCTGAAGCAGCTGCTGACCGAGCCTGAAAAAGATGATGGAGGAGTCATCACGAATCACGTAGTAGCACTTACCCCGCTTTAACTTCCAGTTTTCCCGCTCATATAGCTGAAAAAAACCAGCCTCATCAAGATGTTCTTGAATACTATCAACAGCATGCCAAGGGCTCGGGCTGGCATCAATAAAATCCAGTAGCGATTGCGCATGTGTCTGAGCAGTTGTGTTAGCTGTTTCCAGAGTCATCACCTTTAAATTCCAGACACACTGAGTTTATACAATAACGCAACCCTGTTGGCTGAGGCCCGTCCTCAAACACATGCCCCAAATGCGCATTACAATTTGAGCAAACCACTTCAACTCGCAGCATACCATGACTGGTATCTCGATTTTCCCTCAACGCCTTATCCAAAACCGGCTTCCAGAAGCTCGGCCAACCAGAACCAGAATCAAACTTAGCCGTGGAATCAAACAATTGCTGACCACAGCACACACAAACATATTCACCCGAATGCTTGTAATCCGTATATTTTCCAGTAAAAGCCGGCTCAGTTCCTTTTTGAAAACACACCCGGTACTGTTCCGGAGTAAGACGTTTTTTCCAGTCCTGATTTGTCAGCATTAATTTGTCTTCAGTCATTTTTAGAGCGATGGGATTACGAGAAACAAGACATCGTTTATCTTCACAACAATACTGAGCTATAAACTAAAACCGCGAATAAACGAGAAGGAAATCTTGAATTTTTCACTGCACAAGCACATCGTGATTGTCGATTATAACGCGACAGCAAACAACCAGCGAGACTGGCATAATAATTTCGGCGAGAGAACCACCAGAGTGGATCGATAGTGTCAAATTGATAGCATCGTCAAGATGACACACCAAGTGTCGTACGATATGAATGGCATGAGGACACAACTCAATCGATTCCTGATCACCTTGAGAAGCTGATCGTACTAAAGATATTTGGCTCCCCCGGACGGATTCGAACCGCCGACAAGGTGGTTAACAGCCACCTGCTCTACCAGCTGAGCTACAGGGGAACGATCCTGTCAATTGTATGGCAAATAAGATAATTCGTCAATGACTTCATTTTTTAATGCTGTTACGACTGATCTGAGTTTTTTTAACAACATGGTCGGCTGTTGTTCCGCTGCAACCAGGCTCATCACTCCCTCAACTGCTTGATAAAACTTCTTGTATCGCCTTTGATCTCCATAGCCTAGTGCCTCACCGAGTTGCATCTGGTATTTTGCATTCTCCAACAACCACTGTAACTGAGCCTTATCGAATTGCTTGTTCGTATCCATCTGCTGAGTGAGTCGCTCTGATTCTTTGATCATGAGTTCAGCACGTAATAATGGCAACGGTATGATTGACCCGGTCTGGACAGTCGATTTTAGCACACCCGTCAACGCCTGGCCGGCATCGTCAATGTTATGTTCGGATAGCAATAACCTGGCTTTTGTTATCGCCTGAACAAAACTGTTGAGTGTTATGTTTTGTACTGTTATCACCGCATCACTGGCAAAACCATCAAGCAGCCGGCGTGCTATCTGGGTGTGGTTAAGCTGCCATTGAACGTCAATTTCCTGCTTTTTGCTTCTAATTATATCAAGATTCGTCAAATCATCTCTAACATAATGACTGACCTGTATTGGCACCAAGTCCTGCTCAGGAGACCTATCAAGCACTGCCTTTATCTTTGATAACGCCTGAGCCAACTGTTTTTTTGCTGCATCAATTTCCTTGTTGTCGATCAACAATAAAGCTCGCCTTACTTTCGCAACAGCAACGACAACATCATCATCAACCAGCTCCTGCTTTTGTTGAACACGTTGTGCAATTTCAGCCTTCAATCCTGGTTGAATTTGTGTGTTGATGAATTCGAAGTGCCCAGGAACAGTAATTTGCGCTATTACAGAAGAATAAGTTGCAGATACTGAACAGCAGACACATATCAATAATAGACTTGTGCCACAAGCTACAAAATTGCTTGATCTCACGCAGATCCACCTCTAATTCATGTTTGTGGAATAATTCAGCGCTAGCTTAACTTGTAACAATACCATGACGCAAAAAAACAACAGGAAATATCCTGTTGAGCAACATGACAACTGTACAAACGCACTACAATCTGTGTATAAAATGTTTTATAAAACACAACAGAACATCCAGATTTCAACCAAATGAACAGGAAAAAGCTCTCACGGATTCCATCAGACAGGAAATCAAATACTTATTCAAGTACTACCTCTACTAATGCAAGCTCCCTTGTCTCCGACAACACTAGACAATCTGTGCTTTGTAAACATCACGAAAACCTTTTGGCAAAAATTGTCCTTTTCGCGCCCTGTGACCGACATAGTCATCAACATCTGTCGTCTTGAGCGTCAAGTGTCTTTTCCCCGACCAGAGCTGCAATCCTCTTTCCTGGGGAACATTGATGATAACAGCCAGATGATCTGTTGCAGTATCCAACTGAATCAGCTTGTTGCCACGACCCTTGCTTAAAACAGGCAGCTCAGATGCAGCAAACACCAGCAAACGCCCTGCTTTGGTCACCACAGCAACACGACTCGTCTCGGCATCTTCACAAAGCGACGGAATAAGAGCGGTTTCACCAGATTTCAGATTAAGCACTGCTTTGCCCGTGCGATTTTTAGTTAATAATTCCTCTAGCCTGACTCGAAACCCGTAGCCTCCACTCGAGGCAACCAGATAATGATGCGTAACATCTGTCAATACAGTTAAAAAACGTGCACCTTGCGGTGGATTGAGTCGTCCCGTCAATGGCTCGCCAAGTGTTCGAGCGGAAGGGTAGTCATCCGCTTTTAATGTATAACTCCGACCACTGGAATCCCAAACGATAAATGGCTGATTCCTGCGCCCTTGCACAGAACACATGTAAGCATCCCCAGTTCGATAGCTGAGTCCGGCTGGATCAATCTCATGACCTTTGGCAACCCTGCCCCATGCCTTGTCTGACAATATAAAAGTCACCGGCTCATCCGATATTAATGACTCCTGATTTATCGCCTGACTCGCTTCTCGCTGAACAATCGGAGAGCGCCGCTCATCACCATATTTCTCAGCATCCTGAAGTATTTCAGTTTGTATTAATTTTCTAAGCTTACCAGGCGAAGCAAGCAGCCCTTCAAGTTCTTTCTGTTCTGCAACCAGCTGTTTTTGTTCTGAAACAATTTTCATTTCTTCCAGCTTCGCCAGATGACGCAAACGTGTATCCAGAATCGCATCCGCCTGAATTTCTGATAACGCAAAACGCTGCATCAAAACCGGCTTAGGGTGATCTTCGCTTCGAATAATCGCAATCACTTCATCGAGATTGAGATAGGCAATTAGCAAACCATCCAGAATATGCAGCCGCTCAAGAACATGGGTGAGACGATAGTTCAAACGACGTTTGACAGTATCTGTGCGGAATACCAGCCATTCCTTGAGTATTTGCAACAAGGTTTTGATCTCAGGCTTGCCGTTCAGCCCGATCATATTCATATTGACCCGGTAACTGCGCTCCAGATCAGTTGTCGCATACAAGTGCGACATGAGCTGCTCGATATCAACTCTGGATGAGCGCAGAAAAATCACCAGACGTATCGGACTGGCGTGATCTGATTCGTCACGTAAATCATCGACCATGGGCAATTTACGCAACTTCATCTGTTCAGCAATTTGCTCGATAATACGCTCACCTGACACTTGATGCGGCAACGTGTTAATTACAATCGCTTTTTCTTCACGCGTAAATAAGGCACGCATACGAATTGAACCGCTTCCTGATGCGTACATTGCGCGAATATCCTCTGGGGCGGTGATAATTTCAGCTTTTGTAGGAAAATCCGGGCCTTTAATATGCTCGCACACAGCATCAAGTGATAAATCCGGCTCATCAAGTAAATGAACCAATGCGTCAGCAACTTCTTTGATGTTGTGCGGCAGAATATCGGTTGCCATCCCGACGGCAATCCCGGACGAACCGTTCAACAACACATTTGGCAGCCTGGCTGGCAACAACTTTGGCTCCAAAAGTGTGCCATCAAAATTCTGGCCCCAATCAACAGTCCCCTGCCCTAGCTCGGAAAGCAAGACCCGCGCATATTGAGTCAATCTGGCTTCCGTATAACGCATTGCTGCAAACGACTTGGGGTCGTCAATTGAACCCCAGTTACCCTGCCCATCAATCAAAGGGTAGCGATATGAGAACGGCTGCGCCATCAACACCATGGCTTCGTAGCAGGCTGAATCACCATGTGGATGATATTTACCCAGCACATCGCCGACGGTACGCGCTGCTTTTTTATGCTTTGATGCAGCAGATAACCCCAACTCGGACATCGCATAAATAATTCGTCGCTGTACAGGTTTCAGCCCATCAGCAATATGAGGTAGCGCACGATCAAGAATGACGTACATAGAATAATCAAGGTACGCTTTTGCAGTAAATTCCTGCATTGGCATTTGTTCCAGCTTTTCGAGCGTACTCATAAGAAAGTTGTCATCCCAAGTGATTCAAGTTGGCTTAACCGGCTAAAACCAGGTGCTTATTCAATATGTCGTTCAAAACCTGCAGCACAACACATCATCAGCGTGATGCGCCGCATACAGTGTGCAAGCAGAGTAGAATATAAGTAGAACTGAGCGGGCGTATCAGTGAATTCATTAACCAGCTCTACAAAACCGGATGGACATTATAATCATACTTTCTGGTTTGTATAGCCGCTTAACGAGAATCAATATTTTTTCAACACCCCTGACAATGCTACAGGAATCAAACGTCAGGATAGGCAAAAACTGAGAAATGGCAAACAACAATCTCTTCAGAATTGGCTATATTTATACTAATCTGCTAACAATTCGAAACTTATTTAACACTGTACTGTCTAATTTCGCGCGAGCTATACGTCTTTAGGTATTACCATACACAAAGATTATTGTTAGTGACTGTTATTTTCGAAAAGCCTTTGAAATTGTAATGAAAAAATCGAAATTCATCTCAGATTAGAGTAGAATGTTTTACACTAAAGGGTTTCTCGGTCTAAATAACATCAACAATCAGCCTTCAAACTGGATAGCGTTACCGTGCATTATATTATCTCCAAACTCATCGTCGTTGTTCTGATTACTCAGGTACTTTTGGTCTCAGGTTGTAGTGGTTTTGGAACATTCAATTCAATCCTTGAACCTGAACAAACCAATCGCGTTACCACAACCGGTCAATTAGACAAAGGGGAATCGCACTCTGCCAGACCACAAATCGATCATATTGAAACTTCTTCGCTAACAAACACGCAACAAGCGTCTCCGGAACCAAACCCCGAGTTGCTTGTAGCTCCAGTATCAAAAGTTGAAAACTGGATCACTCATACGATCAAGAAAGGTCAATCTCTGGTTGGTATCCTCAATCAATACGGCGTATCAACATCGGAATCAAATGCACTTGTGAAATCCAGCAAAATTGCGCGTCGCCTGCAAACCATTCAGGCCGGTCGACAATTACGCTTGTTACTTGCTGACAACAAAGATTTGCTGGAACTGGAATACAAGAGCAACCAGACTGAAACAATTAAAATTTCAAAAACTGATAGTGGTTTTGTATCAAACCTGGTGAGCGCAGATGTGACTCGGGAGCAATCCTATGTATACGGAAAAATCCACAATTCACTCTTCACAGATGCCAAAGCAGCAGGGTTACCTGATACTTTGATAATGCGCCTGGCCGATATTTTTGCCTGGGATATTGATTTTGCACTGCATATTCACAATGGTGACACCTTTTCAGTACTCTACGAGCAACTGTCAATCGATGGCAAACCCATTGGAACCGGCGATATCCTGGCAGCTGAATTTATCAATCACGGCAAGGTTTATCGAGCCGTTCGCTACAAAGATAACAACAATCATGTCAATTACTATTCTCCTGATGGCAAAGGCTTGCGCCAGGCGTTTCTCCGTACGCCTGTAAAATTTTCGCGCATCAGTTCTCGTTTCAGCCTTGGGCGAAGGCATCCTGTGTTAAATCGTATCCGCGCTCATAAGGGTGTTGATTATGCGGCGGCAAAAGGAACGCCTGTTCGTGCAACAGGAGCCGGGAAAATCATTCATCGTGGGCGCAAAGGTGGGTATGGCAAGGTGGTCATTTTGAAACACGGCTCAAAATATAGCTCGTTATATGCGCATTTATCGAATTACAGAAAAGGACAGCACGTTGGTTCTAGTGTAAAACAAGGCGATATCATCGGCTATGTTGGCAGTACCGGGCTTGCAACCGGACCACACCTGCATTATGAATTCCGTGTCGCCGGAGTACACAAAAACCCGCTCACAGTGAAGCTGCCAAAGTCAATTTCAATTCCGAAACAGGAATTACTCGCATTTCAATCTCAAACAACACCTCTCCTGCAAGAACTGAACAAACAAACGAACATTATGCTGGCAAGCTCGTCTACAGTAAAGTAGCCTGATAGGCTCGCTAGTCATCCACCCAAGCAACACACCTTGTAAACTTTACAATTTCCGGCTACCAACCCCAGAATGAGCGACTACATTGGCTTGATGTCAGGTACGAGTCTGGATGGAGTCGATGCTGCCCTTGTGCGCTTCTCAGGCATCAAGCCTGAAATCATCGGCAGTTATTATTATCGCTTCAATCCTGAACTCAGAACACGACTTAAATCTCTTTGCTATCAAAGCACAGCAGAGTTACTGGAACTTGGCAGTCTGGATACTGAGCTAGGCAACATTTTTGCTCAATGCATCAACACGCTACTCCTTAAAACGAATACCAACCCAAACGCGGTGACTGCAATTGGCAGTCACGGCCAGACAATTTTCCATTCACCTCTTTTAAAACACCCGTTTTCTTTGCAAATCGGCAACCCGAACCAGATCAGCAAGCTCACTGGCATTCCTGTTGTTACAGATTTCAGGCGTGCAGATATTGCAGTTGGCGGACAAGGCGCACCTCTGGTACCAGCTTTTCATAAGGCGATCTTTCAAACTGACCAGGAAAACCGAGTCATTTTAAACATTGGTGGTATTGCGAATATCACTGTTTTACCAAAAACAGACACATCACCAGTTATTGGCTTTGACACGGGTCCTGGAAATACATTACTGGACTCATGGATACTCAAACACAAAAACAAACCCTTTGATGAAAACAGCTGCTTTGGACGCGCAGGAAATGTCTGCCCAGACATGTTGGCGAACATGCTTAAAGATCAGTATTTCAGTCAGCCAGCACCCAAAAGCACCGGACAAGAGCATTTCTCTATGCAGTGGCTAGATACCTACATAAGAGACAGACAACAGCCTGTCATTGCAGCAGACGTACAAGCAACTTTATATGAACTGACCGCAACAACCATTGCTGATGCAATACATACCACAGCACCTGAAACTCATCGCATACTGGTCTGCGGCGGGGGAATTCACAATCCGATGTTGATGGAAAAATTAACAAGCAAGCTACCCCAGTACAGCATTGAATCGACTGAAACGCTTGGTATCAACCCAGACTGGGTCGAAGCAATGGCATTTGCCTGGTTAGCGTATTGCTTTGTTCAAAAAATCCCTGGTAATCTTCCGAGTGTGACAGGAGCCCTGCGTCCAGTGGTCTTAGGCGGGCATTATCTTCCAGACTAGGTGAATCTTGTGTTTTCTACACAACCAGATCAGGTAGAAAACGATGACCCGCAACCACATGTTGTGGTCGCGTTCGGGTTTCTGATGACAAATTGCGAACCTGATAAATCTTCTTTATAGTCAATCTCCGCACCTTTCAAATACTGTAGACTGGTCGGATCAATTAACACGGTTACTCCATTTTTTTCGACTCGAGTATCATCATCACTAACCTCTTCGTCAAATGT
>DRLZ01000247.1 GCA_011322755.1 Crenotrichaceae bacterium | reverse complement strand
GTGGAGGAATATCCAGATCGAATCCTTTCAGGCGAAAATATAGATCCTGACGAAATTTTCTGACCGCAACCAGCTCATCCAGACGACGGTTACTGGCAGCAATAACGCGAACATTAACCTTGCGAATCCGGTCACTGCCCAGCGGTTTGACTTCGCCTTCCTGCAAGAAGCGCAGCAAAGCAACCTGAAAATGCGGTGAGACTTCTGAAATTTCGTCCAGAAATACTGTGCCACCATCCGCAGCCTGAAACAGTCCAAGTCGATCACTAATTGCACCGGTAAAAGCGCCTCGACAGTGGCCGAACAGCTCAGAGTGCAGCAGTTCGTCACTCATGCCTCCACAATTTTGTACCATCAATGGATGCTCTCTTCTGGAGCTGTTTTCATGCACTGCACGCGCGAGCAACTCCTTGCCTGTTCCGGTCTCACCGTGAATCAGCACTGGTAGTTCAGTGGCCGCCGCTTTCCTGGCTAGCTTGCATAACTCAGCCATTTCCTTGCTGCAATAAACCAGATTATGAAACTGGTAGCCTTTTTCCAGGCGAATTGCGCTGTCCTTCTCAATTGTTAGCAGCACATCCTCAGCAAACTTGAGTTCATGGGTAATGTGTCGATGCCGATAAGACAACTCACGATTTTCCAAAGCACGTCGTATCGCTAATTCTATTTGTTGTGGCTGCCAATTCGATGGAACAAACTGAAAGACTGCTGCTTTGTTAATTGCCTGATTTACCTCCTCGTTGCTTAAGTCTCCATACAACAACCGAATCACTTCCGGGTAGTGTGTACGCATAGTTTCTAGTAAGTTGATGCCATCGTTATCAAGATTAGTGTGAGCTAAAACCAGATCTGTTGTATGACCACTCAGGATTTTCAATGCTGTCTCGGAAGATGTTGCTGATGAAACCTGGTAATGTTCCTGTAAGTTCTCTGTTAGTGCATTTTCTGATTTGTCGCCAAAGCCGACAAGCAAAATAGAAGAATAACCATGCATGGGAATCTTTTAACTTCCTTTTCTAACTGGAAACTTTATTTTCACTTTAGCATATATGCTTCTGAATGAACAACTTGGGTGTTTTCTGATCTCAAGGTTTATTATTCTAAGTGATGATTAACAGCATAGGTTAAAGACCCCAAATAGAGTGACTTCTGTTCGGTAATTCCTGACTTACAGAGAGTCGATCTGAGCGATAAACTCAGCCTCTGGTATAGAAAAACGCTACACTATAAACCCCAGAGAAAATCTGAAAACAGTCTTAAACGATTTAGGAAGAAGGTGGAAAGAGGGCAGAAACCGTAGTGTGCAAGGTATGTACGAGGATTTCTAACATCATCCACGCAGAAATCAAGGTCGTACTTAAGGTTTTTAGTTATGTCCTCTAGTGCTTACATTTTTCATATGATTGCATAACAAATAATGCCTCACAATGGAGTCTGTGCTTCCTTGGTTTTTGTAATGATAGGCATCTGCGCCATCCATCATTTTTTAGATATTGTCTTTTGACGAAAAAGGATACTGACTTGCACGATATTACTCTGATACTTGTTTATGTTGGAATAATCAGCCTGGTTAGCCAATGGCTTGCCTGGCGAATTAAAATTCCGGCGATTTTGCTATTACTGTTGTCTGGTCTGATTATTGGCCCAGTGTTCAATTTTATTGACGTTGATCACATTTTCGGAAATTTATTGTTTCCCTTTGTCTTATTGTCCGTAGCGATTATTTTGTTTGAAGGAAGCCTGACGCTGAAGTGGAGGGATATCAGGGAACATGGCAATGTGGTGCGCAATCTGGTAACAATTGGTTTGCTGGTAACATGGGTGCTGACTGCGGTGATGTCCCATTTTTTGCTCGAGCTTGAATGGTCAATTGCATGGTTGTTTGGTGCGTTAGTATCTGTAACAGGCCCAACTGTCATTGTGCCGATGTTGCGGACAATCAGACCTAATGCTTCGATCGCAAACATTTTAAGATGGGAAGGTATCCTGATTGACCCATTAGGCGCTCTTCTCGTCGTGCTGGTCTATGAATTTCTAATTGCCAGTACCGCTGGATACCCATTGATGCATAGTGTACTTGCATTCTTCAAGTTATTGGGGGTTGGCGGAGTTGCGGGAGCTGCCGCAGGGTATCTCTGGGGGTTATTACTAAGAAATCATAGCCTGCCAGAGCATTTAAGAAGTTTTGCAACACTCATCATGGTGTTAGGGATTTTTGTTTTTGCCAATCAGCTACAAGAAGAATCTGGATTATTTGCTGTAACAGTGATGGGTATCTGGCTGGCGAACATGGAAGATGTTGATATTCAAGACATACTACATTTCAAGGAGACCTTATCAGCGCTATTAATCTCTGCTTTATTTATCTTATTGGCAGCTCGACTGACGCCTGGGCATTTGCAAGGCATTGGCTGGTCTGAAGTAACTTTGCTAGCTGTTCTGATCCTGGTTATCCGTCCGTTCAGTGTCTTTGTGTCGTGCATAAAAGCCACATTAGGATGGCGAGAACGTATGGTTATTGCAAGCCTTGCTCCGCGTGGTATTGTTGCAGCAGCAGTTGCGGCGCTTGTTGCAATTCGATTGACTGAGGCAGGGTTGCCGCAAGCAGAACAGCTGGTACCGCTGACTTTTTTCGTCATTATTGGTACAGTGATTATTTATAGCCTGGTAACGGCGCCACTAGCTCGAGTACTTGGTGTTGCGGAACCTGAGCCAAGAGGATTTTTAATTGTTGGTGCGAATATAATCGCTCGAGCAATTGCTGCAGCGCTGGATGAAGCCGGCTTTCGAACCATTCTCGCTGACTCTAATCGGGAATATATTAAAGCTGCACGGATGGATGGTCGGACTGTTTTTTACGGCAACCCGGTATCGGAAGAAGCTGAACAAGAGCTGGATCTGGTTGGTATTGGCCGATTACTGGCAGTTTCCCCGGATTCTGAATTAAATTCATTGGCTGTATTACGCTATCGCCATGAATTTGGTAGAAATCGCGTCTACACTATACAGACAGAGAATGAAAAATCCAGTTCCCGACATAAAACAGCATCGAAATTACGCGGAAATATTTTCGCTGCAGACGATCTGACATATAAAAAGTTTGCAAGCTTGTTATCGCAAGGGGCGGAAATCAGAAGTACACGGTTATCAGAAGATTTTACTTTTGATGATTATATGAAAAAAAATGGAAAGCGTACAATTCCATTATTTGCTATTACACCTGATAATCGTTTAAGGGTTTTTGTACCCAGCGGAAATTTGACACTAACACCAGGCTGGACAGTCATCTCATTGGTACAAAATGCACCAGAAGATACGCCGAAAGAAGAAACAGAATCATAATAAATTTTGATGAATACAACAAATAACCCCAATAATGCAAGCGTTAAGTATTCACCGGTTGCAAAAATTGGTCTACACTTCCAGAAGAAATACACAATTGATGAGTTAATTTCCACTATTTAATAGTGGCAGGCAGAGAGATGCAATATTATGAGTAACATGCAATTTCAAGACCAGTTGCAGGCTTATGCAGGTTGGCGACATAATCTATCAGAAGCAGTAAAACGCTATCAATCCTGGCTGGATTCACTGAATCTTGCTGATCCAAAGATTGAGGAGATTGTCAAAAACACCCTGGATAATTTGCAAAATGATCGAATAACAATCGCTTTTGCAGCTGAGTTCTCACGGGGAAAAACAGAGCTTATCAATGCGCTGTTCTTTGCAGAAACAGGTTTACGATTATTGCCTTCGACACCAGGTCGGACAACCATGTGTCCAGCAGAACTATTTTACGACCATAAAGGCGGAAGTTATGTACGGCTATTACCAATCGAATCAAGATTGGATTCCTTGCCGCTGATTGCATTCAGAAACAAACCTGAAGCATGGTCTGAAATTGAGTTTTCTGAAAATTCTCCAGAGGAAATGCAGGAAGCATTTAAAGAAATCGCTGCTGTAAAAAAAGTAACGATAGCAGAAGCCAAAGAGCTTGGCCTTTATTATGATGAAGTTCATGGTGGCCCGGATCAACTTGATGATATGGTTGAAATTCCTCGTTGGCGTCATGCCATGATTTCATTCCCACATCCATTACTCAAGCAGGGATTAGCGATTCTCGATACGCCCGGGTTAAATGCTTTAGGTAGTGAGCCTGAATTAACATTAAGTCTGTTACCAAGCGCTCAGGCTATCGTTTTTGTATTGGCTGCTGATACCGGAGTTACCAAGAGCGATCTTGATATGTGGCGTAACTACGTTAAAAGCTATCGCTCCAGTGACAGTCACGGTCTCGCTGTCATTATGAACAAGATTGACACCTTATGGGATGACATTAACAGCGATGAAATGATTAATGACTCAATCCAGTCTCAAGTGCAATCAGTATGCTCTATTTTAAACGTCGCCGAAGAAAGTGTGTTTCCGTTAACTGCAAAAGGTGGGCTGTTAGCCAAAATCAAAAAAGACCAGCGGGCACTGCAAAAAAGTGGGGTTCCTGGTTTTGAAGCATTCTTGTCAGATACTGTACTTAACAAGCGTCAGGAAATCCTGCTCACTTCAGTGAGTGACAATGTGTTGTATCTTGTCGATGGCTCTGCAAGAGTTGTGACCAACAAAATGCTCAACATTAAACGTCAACTTGAGGAATTACGTAAAGTTGATGGTCAAAGCCAAAGCGCTAATAACAAGCTGATGGTTGAAGCCCGGGAAGAACAAAGCCGTTATCTTGGCAATGTGGATGCTTTTCAATCCAGTCGTCGTGTTTTTGCCCAGCAGGCCAAACGTTTGGTTGAATCGCTTGATGCCGCACGCGTCGAGAAGATTATGACACAAACCAAGCCTGAAATGAAATCTAAAGCGACAACAATGGGCATGAAAAATGTCATGAAAAAATTGCTTGAGGATCTTCAGTTTGTATTGCAAGATGCTGTCGATGCTACCGAAGAAACACGTCGTCTTGTTAAAGCCATTTATCGAAAATTTGAACAGGAAGAGGGTTTCGAAGACCTCAACCCACAATTATTCTCGATTAAAAAGTATCAGTTTGAACTTGAAGAAATTTTTGATGAAGCAGAAGCATTCCGGGGTAGCGCAGCAGCGACATTACTGGAGCAACGTACTGTCATCGACAGGTTCTATGGTTCTATTATCTATCGAGCTAAAGAATTGTTTGAGAAAGCACACCAGGATTCCATTAACTGGGCTTCATCAGTTATGACACCAATTCTGCATCAAATAAAAGAGCAGAAAAAGTATATTGAGAACAGGCTTGTCGTACTGCGAAAAGTGAATAGCGCAAATGAAAGCGTTGATAGTGATCTTAAGGAATTACAGAATGCGCTAGTTGGGCTACAAAACCGACTGGATGAATTACAAAAGATTAAAGAAGAGCTTCAATTACCGATGGATCTGACTGGTGTTGCGGAAAATGAAGCCCATAATCCTGTGATCAGTGCGACTGGGTAAGTTACTATGGTAAATTAACCAGAGTCACTTGAAATGGTCTGCTGAAAATAGTGTATCCAAATTTAAAAGCCCTGTTTGTTCAGGGCTTTATTTATTGCTGTTTAAAAAACCTGAACTCATGAATCTCATGTCCTAAACGCAATCCTCTGGATTCGAACTTTGTTATCGGGCGATCCGGAATAGCGATGTCAGTTTGATCTGGATGGTTTAGTTCCTGTAACAAACAACGCTCATCCAGTAGCATCGCCTGAATGGATTTCGCGTAATCACACCAGTCTGTTGCGATAAACAGATAGCCACCACAACACAGTTTATCGGTTATTTGTTGTATAAACTCAATATTGATTAAGCGTCTTTTGTGATGACGTCTTTTTTGCCAGGGATCTGGAAAAAAAACGTGCACACCACTCACTGACTGATTCTGAATACATTGTGACAATATCGTAACGGTATCTGCATGATAAACCCGTACATTCGTGAGTCCTCGCCGTGCCACTTCAATAAGCAGATGACCCACACCTGGTTTATGGGTTTCTATGCCAATAAAATTGTAGTGTGGATAGTCACTCGCCATCCTCGCCAGTGATTCACCATTACCAAAACCGATTTCCAGAATCACAGGCGAAGCGTTAGCAAAGACTGATTCAAAATCAAACATGTTATCCTGGGGATCAAGACCATAGTGATCCCAACTGGAATCAATTGCGTTCTGTTGACCAGCTGTCAGACGACTATCTCGACGAACAAAACTACGAACATGTCGCTTGACAAGCCCTCTGGGCTGTAATTCAACCGTCACAACGAATCAGTCATTATAAAAACAAACCATCTACCGGTGATGATGCAGATGCATAACGTCTTCTTGGCATACGTCCCGCTAAAAATGCTTCGCGACCTGCCTCGATACCTTTTTTCATTGCGGATGCCATGAGTATGGGGTTATCGGCTTCAGCAATCGCTGTATTCATCAATACGCCATCACAGCCCAGTTCCATGGCAATACTCGCGTCTGATGCCGTACCAACCCCCGCATCAACCAGAATCGGGACTTCTGCATTTTCTATAATCGTCAAAATGTTATACGGATTACGAATCCCCAACCCTGAACCAATCGGCGCAGCTAAAGGCATTACTGCAACGCAGCCTATCTGCTCAAGTTGTCTTGCAGCAATTGGATCGTCACTGGTATACACCATGACTTCAAAACCCTCGTTAACCAGAACTTTTGCAGCCTCCAGAGTTGCAGGGACGTCAGGATACAGTGTTTTTTCATCACCAAGGACTTCCAGTTTCACAAGCTTATGACCACCCAGCAACTCTCTCGCCAGCCTGCATGTTCGCACAGCATCGTCAACCGAATAGCAACCGGCTGTATTCGGCAAAATCGTGTATTGATCAGGCGGAATGACATCCAGAAGGTTTGGTTCATTTTCATTTTGACCGATATTGGTTCTGCGGATGGCAACAGTTACTATTTCAGCACCACTGGCTTCAATTGCCATCCGGGTCTGCTGCATATCCTTGTATTTTCCTGTGCCAACCAGCAAGCGTGACTGGTATTGCCGTCCTGCTATCACGAGTGGATCTGACTCACCACCACCAATTGCACGCACAATTTCTATTTTGTCACCCGCTTGTAGTTGATGTGATAAATACTCGGAATAAGGCACAATTTGATGATTCAGTTCTACCGCAATGCGCTGTTGTGATAAATCCATGTCACGAATCAGTTGCTGCAAAGATATCTCTGCACTGACCTGTTTTGCCTCGCCATTAACCAGAATCTGGATTGAAGAATTACTCATATTATTGTGATACCATTT
>DRLZ01000246.1 GCA_011322755.1 Crenotrichaceae bacterium | reverse complement strand
GTACAACAGCAAGCTGGCACTATCGACTGGGTTTTGTCTGCACCAATTCCTTATTCACCACAAGATTATTTGCGTGACTATGGCGATACCGGGCTGGAAAATCCGCTTTCAGCAACTCAGCGTACTCACTGGTTTGGAACCGAGGAAAATGGTGCTGATGTCTTAAGCCGGATGATTCATGCCTCCCGCATCGCGCTTGCAATCGGTTTTATCGCAACCGGTATTGCCATGTCAATTGGCATTGTGATTGGCGGTTTGATGGGTTTTTTCTCCGGTAAAACAGACATTATCGGCATGCGCATCGTCGAAGTTTTCGAAGCCATTCCAACCCTGTTTCTACTGCTGACTTTTGTCGCATTTTTCGGGCGTAGTCTCTACCTGATGATGGTGATTATCGGCATCACCGGATGGACTGGCTATGCGCGTTATATTCGCGCTGAATTTCTGCGTCTGCGTCAGCAAGACTTTGTACAAGCCGCAATTGCACTGGGCTTGCCGTTACGTTCAATCCTGTTCAGGCATATGCTGCCCAACGGCATAGCGCCGGTGCTGGTCGCAGCCAGTTTCGGCGTTGCCTCTGCCATACTCGCAGAAGCGACGCTGAGTTTCCTGGGATTGGGGCTGGTTGGAGAGCCATCCTGGGGACAAATGCTAAATCAGGCTGTACGCTCATCGTCGTTTAACTGGTGGATGGCTGCATTTCCTGGCGGCGCTATTTTTCTCACTGTATTTGCCTACAACTTGATTGGTGAAGCTTTACGCGATGCCATTGATCCTTATCTCAATAAATCCTGATCGGCTATTCAACCACATGCGTCCATGACTGAACACAACGCGGCTTTACTTAAAATCAACAACCTGAAAACCTGGTTTGCATCACAACGCGATGATGACAAGCGCATTATTAAAGCTGTTGATGGTATCGATCTTGCCATTAATCGCGGCGAAACCTTTTGTCTGGTGGGCGAATCAGGTAGCGGAAAATCAATTACCGCATTATCAATTATGGGTTTGCTGCCCACCGATGTGACCAGTCACCCCGATGGGGAGATTCTGTTTTACCCGAAACACCAGCAGTCACCTGTCGATTTATTAACCCTGGCAGATGCTCAAATGCGTGATATTCGTGGCTCCCAAATCGCGATGATTTTTCAGGAGCCAATGAACTCTCTTAATCCGGTCTTCTCAATTGGCGAGCAAATCATTGAAGCCTTATTGTTACACCATCCTGAATTGTCATATGAAGCTGCCCGCCTGAAAGCTATCCAAGCGCTGACCGATGTACAAATTCCCAACCCTGAACAGCGTATTGATAACTTTCCGCATCAGCTATCAGGCGGTCAACGCCAGCGTGTGATGATTGCCATGGCTATTGCCTGTGAACCGGAACTATTAATCGCTGATGAGCCAACCACTGCACTGGATGTCACTGTGCAAAAAGAAGTGCTGCTACTCATGCAGGAATTACAGCAGCGGCGTAATATGGGGATACTTTTTATTACCCATGACTTTGGTGTGGTTTCTGAAATTGGCGATCAGCTGGCCGTTATGCATCAAGGAAAACTGGTCGAAACCGGGCAGGTCAACTCCGTACTCTTTAACCCGCAACAAGCCTACACCAAAAAACTGATTGCCTCACTCCCGCACAATCTGAAACAACATAAGCAGCCCTTGCAGAAAGTTAACACGAGCATGAATACCCCACTCATCCAGCTCAACAACCTGAAAGTCTGGTTTCCAATCAAAAAAGGCTTGCTCAAACACACAATTGGATATATTAAAGCAGTTGACGATGTCGATCTTGATATTCCTCACGGTCAGATTCTGGCACTGGTTGGTGAATCAGGCTGCGGAAAAACCACACTGGGACGTAGCATCTTACGACTCACTGAACCGACTGACGGGACAATTCTGATCAACGGCACAGATGTCAGTACCCTGGACAGGCGAGAATTCAGAGCATATCGCAAGACATTACAAATTATTTTTCAAGACCCAATGTCCTCGCTCAACCCTCGCCTCACAATCGCAACCACACTCACAGAACCCATGGCTGTTCATGGTATTGGTGAATCACATCAACAACGTCTACAACTGGCAGAACAGTTATTGGAGCAGGTACAACTAAGCCCTGATTATTTGTGGCGCTACCCACACCAGTTTTCAGGCGGTCAGCGCCAGCGTATCGGCATCGCCAGGGCATTGGCACTGAATCCGGATTTTATTGTGTGTGACGAAGTCACCAGTGCGCTCGATGTTTCTGTGCAAGCCGAAATCTTACAACTCTTGCTTGAGCTGAGAAAACAACGCGGCCTCACCTTGTTATTTATCACCCACAATATTGGGGTCGTTGAATATATCAGTGATATGACAGCGGTGATGTATCAGGGAAAAATTGTCGAACAAGGAGTGACTGAGCAGGTTTGCGGAAATCCAAAGCATCCGTACACTCAAAAATTGCTCAGCGCCGTCCCCAGAATCGCAGCATGACGAGTACTACGCTAACATAGGAGAACTTGTATATGCGAAGCCGATAAAGCTGTCATCTGTTGCGCTCGCTTAGATTAACCCTGCTCGTTCTGTACTCGTGCGCCTTGTGACTAACCACTTCTCAACTCCACCTACCCCTTATCCTAAATTGCAGTCATACGAGAAGGTTATCAGCAACCCGACCAGCGAATACGACACTTTCAGGATGTATACAATCATCACAACTTGTTCTTAATCAGAGCGTTATCGGCATCATGACTTTGCTGGGCTTCCATGTCTTC
This sequence comes from Crenotrichaceae bacterium, assembly GCA_011322755.1. Classification (GTDB taxonomy): domain Bacteria; phylum Pseudomonadota; class Gammaproteobacteria; order Methylococcales; family DRLZ01; genus DRLZ01. The sequence continues at coordinate 6,846 of DRLZ01000246.1, read as the reverse complement.
GGGTGATGAAATACAGGCATCCAGGTCTTTTAGAATTCCATTCTTAATATTATATATCCATCCATGAATGGATATATTCGCTCCTCTCTTCCATGCATGCTGCACAATAGTTGTATTACTCACATTGGTTACCTGCTCCACAACATTTAACTCGCAAAGCAAATCGAATTTGCGCATTTGTGTTAACCCAGTCAGTTGATCTGCATTAAAACGGCTAACATCTCTTACATGACGCAACCAATTATCAATCAGACCATGTCCCTGATCTTCCATTGATGCCTTGATACCACCACAGCCATAATGACCACACACAATAATATGTTTTACTTTCAGTACATCAACAGCATATTGGATCACCGAAAGACAGTTCAAGTCGGTATGCACTACAACATTGGCAATATTCCGATGAACAAAAACTTCGCCTGGAGCCAGATTCACAATCTGGTTGGCTGGAACCCGGCTATCTGAACAGCCTATCCAGAGATACTCAGGATTCTGTTGTTTCGATAAGTGTGAAAAAAAATCCGGGTCATTTTGCTTGATTGTGTTCGCCCACTCCAGATTATTAGCAAACAGCGTGTTTAATGTTTTCAAACCCTACACCTCTTTTCCTCGTGCAACACAACACAGCATCTTAAAATAGTAAATTTATAAACCCACCAGCCAAAAAAAAGGAGTCAATCCTGACTCCTTTTCTCTTGTTAGAATCTCTCCCAAGAAAATTGTGTCATGACTGAATTACATCCAGTAAACCAGTACAAATAATAACAACCAGACCACATCCACAAAATGCCAGTACCAGGCAACACCTTCAAAAGCAAAATGGTTTTCAGGAGAAAAGTGACCTCTGTAGATCCGTAGCAAGATCATGCATAACATAAACGTACCGAGCGTCACATGCAGACCATGAAAACCGGTTAACAGAAAAAACGTTGATCCATAAATCCCGGCACCCAGTGTTAATCCCATTTCAGTGTAGGCATGGTGATACTCAATACCTTGTAAAACTAAAAATGAGATACCCAATACAATGGTTGCTGCCATCCATAGTTTCAATGGCTTGCGATGATCGGCTAACAGCGCATGATGCGCTTTGTTAATCGTAAAACCACTGCTTAATAATATGAAGGTATTAACCAACGGCAGACCAAGTGCTGCCATTTTTTCAAATTCGCCACCAACTCGACCAGGACCGTTGCTAGGCCAGGCAGCCGTGTAATCTTTCGCGCTTTCTACCGCGCCCCATAAATATTCATATGAAAATAATCCAGGTCCAGCACCATCGCCTGCCAGCCAAGGCACTGCCAGGTATCGTGTATAGAAGAGCGTGCCAAAAAAGGCCGCAAAAAACATTACTTCAGAAAAAATGAACCAGACCATCCCCAGTCGATAAGAGTTTCCAACCTGATGATTAAATCGACCTGTTTCACTTTCAACCGATTGATCCCTAAACCATGCAGTCAAACCAACCACAAGCAAAAGTATTCCCGGGTAAAGCAGTAACTTTCCACCACCCAGACCATTAATCAAATTGGCCAGCCCTGCCAGCATAAACGTTGTTCCAGCAACAACAACAACTGGCCACACTGCTTTGCTTGGTATGTAATATGAATCATTTGACGACATTGTTTTCTTCCCTCTTTGCTGTCGGCTATTCGCTAAATATTGTTCTGACGATCAGGTCGCAATTCATATCACTCAGACTGATCACGTTGTATGGGAACTGACTTGTTCTGGTCGATACGATAACGATGCGCGCCTGAGACGTTGTTTTCTTCTGCCTCTGGTGTGCTGCTGATAAAATCATTTAAAAAATAATAATAAGATGCGACTGGAATAATCGCCAGTAATCCGGCAAACAGTCTGTTTCTCGTAGTCTTTGTCAACGTATCGACCTAATCTGGGTTATCGCATTGTGACTTCGGTTGCAGTCACTTTATCAATCAAATAAGCATCTGGCGGTGTCTGAAAAGTATGATACGGCGGAGGTGAAGGAAGATTCCATTCCAGCCCCATGTTTTCCGCACCTTCCCATACTTCATCCGAAACCGGATCTCCACTGCGAATGGTTTTAATAATATTGTAGACAAAAATCAGCTGTGACAAACCCAGAATAAACGCACCGATACTGGACATCATATTAAAATCAGCGAACTGAATTGCATAATCAGGGATTCGGCGTGGCATCCCTGCTAACCCCAGAAAATGTTGTGGCATAAAAGTCAGATTAAAACCGATGAATGATAACCAGAAATGTAACTTGGCTAGATTTTCGTCGTACATATGTCCAGTCCATTTTGGCAACCAGTAATACGTTGCTGCAAAAACAGGAAATGTACCGCCGACAACCAGTGTGTAATGAAAGTGGGCAACAACAAAATAGCTGTCATGGTATTGCAAATCAGCCGGAGCCATTGCCACCATCAAACCGGTAAACCCACCCAGTGTGAACAGAAAAATGAACCCAACACTGAATAACATCGGCGTTTCAAGAGTAATCGAACCTTGCCACATCGTTGCTATCCAGTTAAATACTTTTACACCGGTTGGTACAGCAATTAACAAGGTAGCATACATAAAGAACAGCTCGCCTGCCAGCGGCATTCCTACTGTAAACTGATGGTGCGCCCAGACAATCATTGACAAAAAAGCAATTGAACCTGTGGCATAAACCATTGAGCTATACCCGAACAAATGCTTTCGCGAAAAGGTAGGAACAATGGTTGAAACCAGACCAAATGACGGCAAGACAATAATATACACTTCAGGATGCCCAAAGAACCAGAATAGATGTTGATACAACACTGGATCGCCACCGCCAGCTGCATTAAAAAAGCTGGTGCCGAAATGAGCATCAGTGAGCAACATAGTCACTGCCGCTGCAAATACCGGCAAGACTGAAATCAGTAAAAAAGCAGTAATCAACCATGTCCACACAAACAATGGCATTTTCATCAGCGTCATGCCTGGAGCACGCATGTTTAAGATGGTTACGATAATGTTTATCGAACCCATGATCGATGATATTCCCAGTAAATGAACTGAAAATACCACAAACGGTATATTATGTGCCCCCTGAATTGACAGTGGAGGATATAAAGTCCACCCAGCAGCTGGCGCACCACCTTCCATAAAGAAGGTACTCAGCAATAACAGTCCGGCAAAAACCAGAACCCAGAAGCTCATGTTGTTCATCCGTGGTAATGCCATATCTGGCGCACCAATCATCATCGGTATCATCCAGTTAGCAAAACCGACAAAAGCCGGCATAACAGCACCAAACACCATAATCAATGCATGCATGGTCGTCAAAGAATTAAAAAATTCCGGGTCAACCAATTGCAGTCCGGGTCGGAATAACTCTGCCCTGATAGTAAGGGCAAACATCCCACCAACAAACAGCATTGCCAGAGCAAATACCAGATACAAAGTACCGATATCCTTGTGGTTAGTCGTCACTATCCAGCGCATCCAGCCTTTCGCAGGACCGTGATGGTGTTCGTGATCATCAATTGGATTTGTTACGGATACCATTAATATTCCTCTATATTCAAATAACGAGCAAAAAACCAGCTCTAAATAAATCTGTTATGCGTGTTGCCAGTTGCAATAAAACACTGTGATTTCTATTCATCGTAACCAAGATCTTCAAGCCATTCTTTAATCTTTGCTGGCTGAACCAGATCACCGCTATTATTTTCAAACGCATTACGTTGATAAGTAATCACAGCCGCCAGCTCAACAGGACTTAATGCCTCGGCAAAACCAGTCATCGCGCCTTTTCCTTCAAGCACAAGTTCAATATGACTATCCTTATCACCGGTTGCAACCGGGCTTGCTTTTATTGCAGGGAATGACCCTTTAATCCCTTCACCATTCGGTTGATGACAGCCTGCACACGCTGAGAGATAAATATCCTTACCTTTTACCATCAACTCGTTCTTGCTCCAGACCCTATCTGCCTGGGCATTATCCTGTTCAAGTATTAACTTCTTTTCAGCCAGCCATGCCTGATAGTCTTCCTTGCTTCTAACATCGACTACAATCGGCATAAAACCATGATCGCGTCCACAAAGTTCAGCGCATGCGCCATGATAAATGCCAACTTTATCAATCGACGCCCATGCATCGGTGATAAACCCTGGAATCGCATCACGTTTCCAGCCAAATTCAGGCACCCACCATGCATGAATAACATCTGCCGAAGTCATTAGAAACCTTATTTTGGTGTTCACCGGGATCACTAATGGATGATCCACTGCTTGCAAATAATTGTGAACTTTTCTGGGGCTAATACCTGAATCTATTTGCCGTGCGGCATTACTGTCTGCTTTCAGACTGCTCATAAATCCGAAGCCTTCATCAACGTAGTCGTAACGCCAACGCCATTGATATCCGGTTATTTTGATGGTCATCTCTGCATTCTCGGTATCATAATGCTTGATGGTAAGATCAGTTGCAGGATAGACCATGGCAATCAGTATCAGAAAAGGAATAATCGTCCACAGAATTTCAATTTTGCTATTCTCGTGAAATGTAGCAGGAACAGGATGTTTTTCCTTTCGAAAAGCATAGATGCTGTAGAACATTGCACCAAACACAACCAGACCTATCGCCGCACAAATGTAAATTACCATCATATGCAGCCCATAAGTCTCGCGACTTAACTCGGTAACACCGACCGGCATATTGAGTGTATAGTCCGCATGCACAACAGTTCCCAAACCGGACAGGACAATACCTGCAAGCAGCTGTTGTAATCTCTTCACCAAATTTCCCCTTTAGTTTATTGCAATGAGCACGCTATGGATTGGACTTCGCCTGAACGTCAGATACAACAATCTGGATAAAAGCGCAAACAGAGTATCATCCATTTCCAGGTCGACCAGAGACCTGAATGGAAAGCAATCGTATCGGTTTGTAGTAACTTAAGCAAAGGTAGCCAAACGACTGGAATCGATCTCAAGTCCAAAGCAGTACAATTATATAGCAGACACTAGCCTTATTCTATATCATTGTAAATTATTCACCCATTGATCATTGTCAATCACCTGTTGATTTCAACAATAATCTACTCTGTCAAACCAAACATTAATCCTATACAACCGAGAGTTACCAATGGATAAAACCGGAAGCGCACAAAACATTCAGAACAGTGCCGTTCAATTCAGGTCGCAATTCAAGTCAGTCATCATCGCCACAACATCTGATCAACTTGATGTTAACGCGAGTTATGCTCCCTATATCCTGGACGATCAATCAAGAGTTTGCATCTTTATCAGCTCACTTGCCAAACACACACAACATTTGATCAGCCACCCGCATGCATCGTTACTGTGGATTGAAGACGAACATTCCTCAGCAACTATTTTCGCCCGGAAAAGACTAACATTGCAATGTTCTTCAGAAACAATACCGCGCACTGCATCCGAATGGAATTCATTACTGGATTTGTTTGAAGACAGTCATGGAGAAACAATCGCCTTATTAAAATCACTCAAGGATTTCCAGCTATTTCGATTTGAAGCCAGCACTGGTTTATTTGTCGTTGGTTTCGGTCAGGCGTATCCTGTGATCGGCAACACGCTTGAAGTAAACAATGAATCAGAATAGGACGCCAGCGATCGTGAACATCCCGCAAATTGCAGTATTAATTTCAGGGCGTGGCTCCAATCTACTCAGCCTGATTCAACATGCACAGCATTACCAGATATGCGCTGTGATCAGTAACAACAAAAACGCAGCAGGGCTTGAACTTGCCAGAAACGCCGGTATTGACACAACAACGTTTGAGCGCAAGGCAAAAGGTGATTGCTCGCACCGACAAGAGATCTACAAAGCCATCAACCAGATTAACCCTGAATTTATTGCACTGGCCGGGTTTATGGAGATTGTCGATGCTGATTTTGTTATGCAATGGGAAGGACGGTTAATCAACATCCATCCATCGCTACTTCCGGATTTTCGCGGTCTGCACACGCACCAACGAGCATTACAGCGATTTCATGAGTCCAACGGTCAACAAAACCAGCACGGTTGCAGCGTACACTATGTTGATGTTTCGGTTGATACTGGCCCTATCATCGCTCAGGCGGCATGCACAATTCAGGCTGAGGACAACGAAGAGCAACTGGCTCAACGTGTACTAGAGCAGGAACACCGACTTTTCCCCTGGGTAATGAATCAAATTGCCAGTAATAATATTAGTTATCATCGCACCAGTATCAGCTTTTCCGAACAAGCTAAATCAGAAGCGCAGCAATACAATTTTATTACGCCATTAGCCAAGTAAAATCAGACTGATCATCTTGTTTACAGCTTGGCTTAGAGGCTGTGCTCACAACACCATGACTCGATTTATAAACGACAGTTATAAACAGCGCTTTCAGTCACCACACGATCCACCGGGATGTCATCATCCCCCATTGGCACGCAATCAAACAATTGAGATTCATAGCCAACCCCGACCAGCAAAACCTTGTTTTTCAGCTTAGCCAGCAATCTGTCGTAATAGCCTTTGCCGTTACCTAGCCGCCCCCCATTACGATCGAACCCAACTCCGGGGACAACCACAAAGTCCAGTTGCTCCGGCAATACCTGTCGACCCTCTTCATGCCAACGTGTCCTGGGAGGCTCCTGAATACCCCACGTGCCAGGCTCAAGCTCAGACAAGTCTTCTATGCGCCACAATCCCAGCACGGAATGATTATTTTGATCGACTGTACAATAGTGGATATAAATATTTTTTTGCTGGTCGGCGAGTATCTCAGGACACAGGGACAATGTCCGCACTTCCGATCGGCAGTGCACATACCACAAAACTGCTGTTGCAGATTGATACTCAGC
>DRLZ01000245.1 GCA_011322755.1 Crenotrichaceae bacterium | reverse complement strand
GCGTTTTGCCGCAACCCCTTTTAATAATTCTTCTGCAATTTGCGACTCTCCTAGCGCAGACAAAGTGCGCGCTTTCCAGTATTGTCAGCGAGGAGTCGCCTGTTCTTGCTTGGTTAATCAGTTAAGTGCTGCATCAACTCGATACCAATCTTTGGTCAACAGTGCAGCCCGTATTCGCCATGCACGGGTATCCTCATCATCTTGCTCAGCTGTCAGCGAAAACAGCGCCTCAAGCGCACGCGGGTGATTGCGACGAACCATTTTGAGTGCAAGCTGCCTTTCAAGTTGAGCAGATTGTATCGCATCTATTTCAAAATATTGCTTGCCCTCATCCCATATTTTTTTCGCAAGGTCAAGATTCCTCTTAACCAGACGTTCCAGTCCCTGGACAAAAATGTCACTGTAAAAATGACTGTTACCCGGCCACGATTGCCATTTCAGCAAATTCGCCTGAGGTGACTGATACACTTTAAGCCAAAATGAAGCTTTACTGGCCAGGTTTCCAGGTAATGATTTTTTTAGATACCGCGCAAAAGAAAGGTTTCCAGCCCGCACAGCCAAACCAAAACGTTTCCATACCAGATCACTTGTGAACCGATTGCTCTGTTTAAGTAATGCGAACAAGCCATCACATTCAGACGGCTGGGATTTTCCAACAAGCCATAACTGTTGTGCTGCAACCAAAGCTTGTTCAGTGTACCCTGTCTTATGCAAAGCCCATTGATACTGACATTGCAACTTTGTATTGCTGGTATCCTGATACAAACTGACAAAAGAATGCCATTTTTTTTGAGCCGCCAGGATTCTCAGTTGATTGTTGCGCAATGAGCTCGCATAGGGTGTATTTGCGTACTCTTGTAAATATGCTTGAACATTGTCCAGATTATTTTTTTTACCCAACAACGATTTATAACGTAAATACGGGTATAAAGGATAGTCTTCCAACTGACTCAGCAACGCTTCAAGTTGCTTGGCGTGTCCTTTTTTGATTGCATATTCAGCATCTGAAAATAACTGGCGTTGTTGTTCCAGTGCTGCGATATTTGCGCTTGAGTTACCAGCAACAAGCATTAGTATAAATCCGAAGCGGATAATTTTGAATAAGCTGACAGTTTTTTTCATAATGTGCTGATAACTGATTGATGCGGTCATAAAAGCGCTGCAACACACATCGTATTATATCTGTATTTCCAAGAATATAGTTTTAGTTATAGCACATAATATGATTTTAATTGCTAATCTGGGAAAAACCTTGAAATCTGCTATTACCAGAAAAATGATCAACATGATTCCAGCTTATTGATTTTTTTCAATTTATATTGAATATTATGTCATCATTGCCATTCAAGCCAATCAAATCTGTCGGAGATTATTATCCCTAATCCAGAGCGACAACTAAAATACGACTGGTCATACATTCGCAGAATTGCTCTGCAACATCGACGTGAATTAATTGCAGCGAACCTGTTGGCAGTATTCGCCATGTTGTTCAGTGTTCCGTTGCCATTACTCATGCCATTAATGGTTGATGAAGTTTTACTCAACCAGCCAGGTCCCATTGTTGCATTTCTGAAATCTATCTTGCCAGATCAATGGCAAGGGCCTGTTTATTATATCTCCAGTGTTCTGGTGATAACCCTGGTTCTACGCCTGATCTCAATTGTACTTAATGTTTCACATGCAAAGCTGTTCACGCAGATATCCAAAGATGTCATTTACAAGATTCGAACCAGTTTGATTCAGCGATTGCAACATATTTCCATGGTTGAATATGAAACCCTTGGCAGTGGAAAAATTATTACCTATCTGGTCACAGACCTCGATACTGTCGATGAATTTATCAGCAATACAATCAGTCGTTTTATTGTTGCCAGCTTAATGATCCTCGGTACTGCGATTATTCTGTTGTGGATGCACTGGCAACTTGCGCTATTTATCCTGGTTCTCAATCCAGCAGTGATCTTTTTTACCATGTCAATGAGTAACCGGGTAAAAAACTTGAAGAAAAAGCAAAATCAGGCGTATGGTGTATTTCAGCAAAGCTTAACCGACACCCTGGAAGCCATTCACCAGATTCGTTCCAGTAACCGTGAACAATACTATTTAGGCAAGCTCATCGATCATGCACACGATGTCAAAAAGCATACTGTCAACTTCACCTGGAAAAGTGATGCTGCGAGTAAACTAAGCCACCTGGTTCTGTTATTTGGCATTGACAGTTTTCGCGCTATCGCAATGCTCATGGTATTGTTTTCAGGGCTTAGCATTGGAAAAATGCTGGCTGTATTCGGTTATCTCTGGTTTATGATGGCGCCTGTCCAGGAGCTGTTAAATATGCAATACGCCTGGTTTAGCGCCAATGCAGCGTTACAGCGTTTGAATGAACTCTTTGATTTGCAGGATGAACCTCACTACCCACCACTCAGAAATCCATTCTTACCATCAGAACAACATTGCATCAGCATCGAACTGAAAGATGTTTATTTCGCCTACGGAAATGGGCCTGATATATTGCAAGGCATTAACTTGACAATACAGCCAGGTGAAAAAATTGCACTGGTTGGCGCCAGCGGAGGAGGAAAATCAACTTTAATCAATGTATTGATTGGTTTGTATCCCCCCACAACCGGAAGTATTTTATTTAATCGCATTCCGGTCACGCAAATTGGGCTTGATGTGGTTCGCCAACACGTTGCCACTGTCTTGCAACACCCGGCCTTGTTTAACGACAGCATACGTTCAAACCTGACCATGGGCGAACTGCACAGCGATGAATTACTCTGGAACGCACTGCGGATTGCACAACTTGATGATATTGTCGCCGCGCTTCCACAACAACTGGATACTATTGTTGGTCGATTTGGTATGCGTTTATCTGGCGGACAGCGTCAACGTCTGGCGATTGCACGAATGATTTTACGCAACCCCAAGGTTGTCATCCTGGATGAAGCGACATCGGCGCTGGACACAGCAACAGAACACGCTCTGCATACCCAGCTGGCGAAGTTTCTACAACATCGAACAACAATTATCGTCGCGCATCGTCTCAGCGCAGTCAGGCAAGCAGATCATGTTTATGTTTTTGAAGACGGTAAAATATGTGAGCAGGGAAATCATCATCAACTGATACAAAAAAACGGATTATATGCCAAACTCTATGGAGAACCTCAACAAGCCGTCTCTTAACCACACAGATACCATCACATACACATGAGCTACGATCTCCACACGCATACCAACGCATCCGACGGTACACTCACACCGGAAGCATTGGTACAACAGGCACATGATGCAGGAATAACCACGCTTGCAATCACCGATCACGACACTACCACAGGACTGGAAGAAGCGCATCGTATTGCAAAACAACTCAACCTGCGTTTAATCAATGGCATTGAACTATCCGTCAGCTGGAGTCAAACCGTCATCCATATTGTGGGACTCAACATTGACCCCGGCTCCTTACCGATACAACAAGGTACGATTGAGCTGAACCGGTTACGCGAAATACGCGCAATAAAAATAGGTGAATCTCTGGCTAAATCAGGATTTGAGAACGCTTATACTGGCGCAAAGTCGCTGGCTGGCGATGCAACCATTACCCGCTCGCATTTCGCCCAGTATCTGGTGACACAAGGCTGCGCAAAAAATGTTTCGAAAGTATTCAAGCATTATCTGGTGCGCGGAAAACCAGGCTATGTTGCAACACAATGGGCAAGTCTGGAAAATGCTGTGAGCTGGATTACACAAGCTGGTGGAATTGCAGTCATTGCGCACCCTCACCGTTACAAAATCGGCAATAAACGCTTTCAGAATTTGCTAGAGGATTTCAAGCAGTATGGTGGACAAGCAATTGAAGTGGTCTGTAGCAACAGCTCTCAAAAAGATATCGTTAAATTCAGCAGGCTATCACAACGCTATCATTTACTGGCATCAGTCGGTTCGGATTATCACGGCCCGCATCAAAACTGGAATGGATTAGGAAAACTGCCAGTATTGCCAAACAATCTTACACCGGTTTGGAGTCTCTTTCAGGATCAAACGATTCAGCTGCACGATGACCAATACCATTGATCAGAAACACAATTGAATGACCACTCACCCAGCCGACCGGTCAACAATGATCTGAACGAGAGAAGCAATATCAGGAGTTTGCTGATCCGCCTCTGCTGCACCACCTGTTGTCCATGGCGCAGGATTTCAGGGTATAGAGCCCGCATCTGGTCGATCGGGAATATCACCGATAGGATAGGAAATGCCAGGGCATTATCCTTATCGTCTACCATGGTGCGTAAGCTTGTAGCTTCGCTTTGCACCTTATCGACCTGGAGCTGAATAAACGCACTGGTAATCACCGCCCTTTGTGGAATATTCAGTTCCTTGAAACGAATCCCCGCCATTTTATGATAATGACATGTATGGAGAATATTGAGGGCTTTGTTATTGTCAACCTTCTTATTATTTATTGTGCTCTGCGAAAGCCGCCGTGTTATTAGTATTTATTATTTTATGCTGTAACCCTTACATACATAATGTTGCAAATACGTAGCAGACTCCCGGATGATTATCTAGCCATCATGTCAGTTAAATCCGCGTGTTTCTATATTTATTTATATCAGAAAAATAAATAACTGTAATAGCTCTAGCTACATCAAATACGCTATGCTATTGATATAACCACATCAAATATCACATACAACTAATCGGTTAATTAATCCATCAGAGAATTTGTCTTACTTACAAATGAAACCATCTTATCCTTCAACTGCTCTCATTGAAATCTAAATATTCTACACACTGTTTAAATGAGGGGAACAATACAGATGGAATAAATCATTATAATATTCAATAACGATTCAGATTTAATTCAGCACCCTATCTCTATGTAACGACAGAATTCGGTCAGTCAGCAGGAACCGTTCTTCCAGAAGCCCAGTGACGTAATTGTGTTATTTTTTCAGCCATAACGACTGACAAGGG